>CAYIHW010000055.1:0-7177 GCA_964363335.1 uncultured Candidatus Saccharibacteria bacterium | reverse complement strand
CCGACAAAAGCCTGCATTTCTTTTTGCACCTTTTAAATATGGAAATAGAAGCAGGGGATGAGGGCCAAATAAAATTTGACCCGAACTTAGGGCCGGAAAGTTTAAAAGTTTTAACCGTACATTCGGCAAAGGGCTTAGAATTTGAATACGTATTCCTACCCAATATGGTAGACCAGCGTTTCCCAACACGCGCCCGGGGCGACCAAATTGAAATTCCTAAAGCTTTAATTAAAGATATTTTGCCGGAAGGAGATTTCCATTTGCAAGAAGAACGCCGGTTGTTTTATGTCGGACTCACCAGAGCCAAGAGTCAGCTTTACTTCTCTTGGGCCAAAGATTACGGCGGTGCAAAAACTAAAAAACCTTCTTTATTTTTGCAGGAAACCAAACTAGTTCCAGGGGAAATCACCAGCCAAGCTACAGGCAAAGTATTTTTTTCCACAAATCCCAAAAAGGATGTGGTCTTTAAAATTTTACCGGATAAGTTTTCTTTTTCTGCTATTAAAGCGTTTCAAAACTGTCCTTTGCAATACAAGTACCAATACTATTTAAAAATTCCTTCCCCTGGTAGTGCATATTTCAGCTTTGGGCAAAGCATCCACAAGGCCTTTGAATTATACTTAAAAGAGTACCGAGGCCGACTAAATCAAATCCAGCAGGATTTATTTGCCAAAAAAAATGCGGCAGTTGAACTTGGGTCGTATGCTATGCTTGCAGAGTTGTACGAAAAAAATTGGGTTGACGAATGGTATAAAAACAAAAAGCAAAAAGCTGACTACCGAAAAAAAGGCCTTGAATTACTTAAAAACTTTTATGGTTACTCCATGAATAACCCACCCAAGCCCAAGTATTTGGAGCAGTCCTTCTATTTACCCCTGGGTGATTATAAATTTACCGGTAAGATTGACCGAGCGGACGAGCTTCCGGGAGGCGGAATTGCGATATTGGATTACAAAACCGGAGAGAAAATTCCTAGCAAAAATGCCAAAGGGGATCTGGATCAGCTATATATTTACCAATGGGCGGCAAAAGAATATTTAGGCGAAAAAGTTGGAATGATGTCCTATTGGTATTTGTGGGAAAATAAATTTTTAGAAGAAAGCGTAGCCGGCGAATCCGAGATTGAAAAACTTAAATTGGGACTTTTGGAAGCTGTTGAAAAAATTGTTTATACCACTAAGTACGACCTGTTTAAACAAGAACACATAAATTCGCCAAGACACCAATGTATTTATGAAAATTTAGAATAACGTCAATAACTGTGGTATAATATTCATGTCTTCAAACTTAAAACAACAAGCTGGGTTAATTGCCTTTAGCACCCTTTTAACCGGCTTCTCTTTGGCATCAATTTTAAATTTCACTGACCCACTTTCAGCTTCGCTTTATACCTTTTGTTTTTTTTATTTAAGTTTATTTTTACTCTCGTTAGGATGTTTTACTTTGCTGGGATTGGTTTTACGAAAGTGGCTACCTGGCGGCGGGTTATATGTCAATAACTTAAGCAATAGTTTTCGCCAAGCTTTTCTGCTGTCGTTGTTGATTGTCGCGTCATTTTTTCTTCTTTCAAAAAATTTAATGTTTTGGTGGGTAGAGGCAAGTTTAATTTTATTTTTAGTTTTTTTAGAGGCCTTTTTAAATTTAAAAATCTAAATAAAAAAATGAACAACCCTAACCTCATAGATGAACCAGAAAAACAGCCGGTTAAAAAGCAAGCCACCGAAGAATATCAATTTTTTAATGTAATGCCCAAAGAAAAAGAACCAAGCAAAATGATAGAGCCGCAAATAAAAACAGAGCAGCCCCAAATTTTAGATAAACCCGCCGGCGGTTTTGGTTGGAAAAAGTATCGGGCATACTTTATTGGCGCCGGGCTTTTGCTAATAGCCGCTCCCGGTGTGTATTTTTTAGTTAATAAATTCGCGGCTAATTCCAATAAACCGGAAAATTTTCTTGTTGATCGGACAAAAAATGCATCCGGACTAAAGCAAGACCCCGAAAATCAGGCGGCGGATAGTTTTAAAACACAGCGGGAATGGAGGGATAAATATTTTCCGGCTTGCGTCGACTCGAAAATTTGCGCCGACGACGCCGACCCGGATAGAGATGGGCTAGTCAACATACAGGAACAACAACTAACCACTGACCCCAACAATCCCGATTCCGATCAGGACGGCCTGTCTGACGGGGATGAGATTAATATTTTTCAAAGCAGCGCCACCGAAAGTCATACGGGCAAAGATCCAAAATATAATGACGCGGATTTTATGAAAGGCGGCTACGATTTAACAACCAATAAATTAATGGCCGCGATAAAAATTGCGGAAATTTCCGGCAAAATGAAAACCCTAGGCCTGCACCAGCCAACCCTGACAACGCTTCAGGATGTCCTGACAAAAATATACAATTTTACTCCGCAAAGCGGCACGCAAAACGCTTCATCAACCCCAATCACGAGTCAGCCGGCAACCACCAGCCCTTTAAGCGGTCTGGATGTTTCTGTGGAAGCCAAGCAAGACCGCGACACGCAAAGATCCGGGACAATAAAGAATCTTGAAGTTGCGTTAGTTAAATATTACACGGACAACAAAAATTATCCGGCAACAAATGATTTTAACTCAATGTACAATATAGTTAAGCCATATTTAAGAGTGGCGACAAACCCAATTGATCCGGTTAACAAAGATGTTTATGTCTATTCCTACATAGCTGAATCCGGCGGAAAAGACTTCATACTTTCATTTTATTCTGAAGTAGCAAACCAAATTATAAAAAAACGCGCGGCCGATGCTCAAAAAGACGCCCTAAGCGAACAATCTAATATTTACGACGACCAAAGAAAAAATGATTTAGCAAACTTACAATCCGCTCTGCTAGTCTACTCCAATAAAAATATTGCCGGTACCCAAGAATATGTTTTCCCCGCCGCTGATAAATATAAAACCGCCCTGGTGCCGGACATAATGTCGGTTATCCCGAAAGATCCGAAAATCGGGCAAGATTATTTGTACCAGGTGGCAGATACTTTTAATTCCTTTACCTTAAAAGCTGTACTGGATAATGCCCCTGTAGGCAAAAGCGGTTATTTATGCAACCAAGAAGAATGTAGAACTTATTAACCATCTTTCTGTCTTTACTAACTACTAATCCCTACTAAATATACAAATACGTTGCAGGATTAGTATATTAGTAACTAATTAGTAGTTAGTAAAGACAGCTAATTATATATGAACTTTTTAAGAAATCTTTTCAAATTTAGCAAGCCCAAAACTTTCCCCGGAATAATAGCGGCAAAAGTTATTAGCATTGAAAAACATCCGGACGCGGACAGGTTAAGAATCATAAAACTAGACGGCGGCCATCAAAGGGTAATTTTTCCGATTGTTTGCGGCGCTTTTAATTTTGAGGTCGGCGCCATGGTGGCCTTGGCCTTGCCGGGCGCGCGCATTGCCCAAAATATTCACTCCGCCACTCACGAACCATTCTTGCTAGAAAAGGCTACAATTCGCGGAATTGAAAGCCAAGGAATGATTTGCGCCGCATTTGAATTAGCCCTTTCTCAAGAGCCGGAGAAGGGGATTATACTACTTAAAGATAACACCTCTCCTGGAAATGAATTTACATCTGACATGATTAAAGCCTTGTAAGAAAGGCTTTTTTAGAATAAACTGCTAACATTTATAAAGTAAATTTTTAAGTTTATATGCGTGAATTAATTACCATTGATACTGCGGAAGAAAACCGCTTAATAACAGAGCTGCAAAAAAGAGGAGACTTTGAAGCCTTAAGAATGAAAAGGTATTTAAGCATGCCGGATCTATCTCGAACACCAGGTAGCCCTATTGCCGAAATTGTTCAAAGAATTTTAGAACACCCGTATTTTAAAAACCTGGACACAATTCAAATTCCGGAAATCGTGCCCGCAAGCGTGAGTTTTGATTTATTTGACTTCGCGCCGGACCATCCGGCCAGAAGCAAATCCGACACTTACTATGTTAATGATAAAAATATTCTTCGCACCCATACCACGGTAATGTGGTATTATTATCTGGCTGATGAAGGCGTAAAAAAACGCATGGCGGAAAATAAACCGGTTGGGTGCTTTAGTTTTGGCAAAGTATACCGCAAAGACGAAATAGACAGGCGGCACATGAATGTTTTTCACCAAATCGACGCATGGTTTCTGTCTCCAAAGAGTGAAAAAATAATTACTCAAACAGATTTAGAGGAAGCCTTGGGAAATATTGCTAAAGCGGTTTTTGGCGACAACGTAAAATACCGCCTAAATAAAGATGCTTTCCCGTACACAGACCCGTCTTTGGAAATGGAAGTAGAAGTAAACGGCAAATGGGTGGAAGTGGTCGGTTGCGGCGTGGTAAAAGGGAGCGTACTGGAAAAACATGGCATTGACTCCAAAAATTACACCGGCTGGGCCTTTGGTTTTGGCCTGGAACGTTTGGCAATTGCCAGTATGGAACTGCCGGACATCCGGCTCTTATGGTCAGAAGACCCGCGGGTAAAAAAACAATTGGTCTTGGGACAAAAATTTGTTGAAGTCAGCAAATTCCCGCCTGTTCCTAGAGATATTTCTTTTATTGTTGACAAAAGCTTTATTCCCAATGACTATTTTGATTTAATTCGCGAACTCGGTGGCGACTTAGTTGAAGAAGTGGAGCTTATGGATAAATACGAAAACGAAGCCAAGTTCGGCAAAGACCGCGTAAGCCACACCTATCACATTGTATACAGAAGCGCGGATCGAACCCTAAAAAGCGACGAAGTTGATGCCATTCATAACAAGCTTTACGAACAGACAAAAACTATTTACAACGCGGAATTAAGATAAATTTTGGGGATAAATTTTTTAAGAGCCAGCTCAAGGCCGGCTCTTAAAAATAGGCTTATATAAGACAAAAATCCTATCAAAATACCTTTAAAATCTATTGGAAATTTTGTTAAAAGTATGCTAAAATTAAAGGGTGATTAAATATAAAATTTATGGATTTAACAAAAGAACATTTTGATAAAGTAGTCGGCTTGTTAGCAACAAAAAATGATCTACAAAAAGCCGTTTTGCCTTTGGCAACAAAAGATCAGATAGAAGAACTGACGCGGATGACTAAAGATGGCTTTGATGACGTGCTGGATCGTCTAGATGTTAAAGAACGAGTTCAAAGACTAGAAAAACAATTATCCGAACTTAGAACCGCTTTGCATTTAAGTTAATTTAAATATTTACTATTCATATCAACTATTCTAATGGCTAAAAAAGAAGAGAAAATATCCTCCAAAGGCGGATCCGCCCTGGGCGGAAAAAAATCCAGCGGTTATTCCGCAGAACATATTACAGTTTTAGAAGGTTTAGACCCGGTTCGCAAGCGTCCGGGAATGTATATTGGTTCCACATCCGAAACCGGCTTGCACCATTTAGTTTGGGAAGTAGTGGACAACAGCGTTGACGAAGCCATGGCCGGACATGCCACTAAAATTGGCGTTCTGTTGCAAAAAGACGGCGGCGTTACCGTAGTTGACAACGGCCGCGGCATTCCGGTAGACGTGCATAAAACAACTAAAAAATCCGCCCTGGAAACAGTACTCACGGTTCTCCACGCCGGAGGAAAATTCGGCGGCGATGCTTCCGGGTATAAAGTTTCGGGGGGTCTTCATGGCGTCGGTGTGTCCGTAGTTAACGCGCTATCTACTTTGCTTGTCGCTCAGGTTAAACGCGACGGCAAAGTTTATGAACAAAAATTTAAAATTGGGAAAGCTCAGGGTGCGATTAAGGTGGTAGATAAGGTAGATAAAAATGATCCGGACCAAACCGGTACATCTATAACTTTTTATCCTGATGCCAGTATTTTTGAGACTACGGAATTTAAATATAAAACCGTTCTGGAGCACTTGCGCAGCCAAGCATATTTAACTAAGGGTTTGCACTTCATTATTAGCGATGAAAAACAAGGCCTAACCTACCAGTACTATTTTGAAGGCGGAGTCATTAGTTACATTAAGCAGTTAAACCGCAACAAAAAAGTTAAGAACCAGCCCGTCTATATAAATAAAACGGTGGATGACATAATGGTGGAAGTGGCTTTGCAATACACTGACGATTTTGACGAAAGAATTTTAGCTTACGCCAACAACGAATACAACCCCGAAGGCGGCATGCACGTAACCGGTTTTCGGACTGCCCTGACACGATCTATAAATAATTACGCCACCAAAAACAATTACGTTAAAGAAAGTGAAAAACTGACTGGGGAAGACATGCGCGAAGGCTTAAGTGCAATTATTTCCGTTAAGCTACCTAATCCGCAATTTGAAGGCCAGACCAAAGCCAAATTAGGCAACCCCGAAGTTAGAACCGCGGTGGAATCGGTAGTTGGCGAAGCTTTGGAAACTTATTTAGAAGAACATCCATCAGAAGCAGGAAAAGTTATTGAAAAAGTTATTTTAGCCGCCAAAGCCAGACTGGCCGCCAGAGCCGCGAGAGATTCGGTCATTCGCAAAGGCGTTTTAGAAGGTTTGGCTTTGCCGGGGAAACTTGCGGACTGCTCGGAATCCGACCCTGCCAAGTGTGAACTGTATATTGTAGAGGGAGATTCTGCCGGTGGCAGCGCCAAACAAGGCCGCGACCGTAGATTCCAAGCTATTTTGCCATTGCGGGGTAAAATTTTAAACGTGGAGCGCGCTCGCTTGGACAAAATGCTCGGCAACCAAGAAATAAAAAATTTGGTCATTGCTTTTGGCGCCGGAGTCGGGGATTTATTTGACATAGCCAAACTCCGCTACCATCGCGTTATAATTATGACCGATGCTGACGTTGACGGAGCGCACATCCGCACCCTACTGCTCACTCTTTTCTACCGCTATTTCCCGGATATGATTCGCAACGGGCATTTGTACATTGCCCAACCGCCATTGTTCCAAGTTAAGGTGGGGAAAAATGCTAAATATGCCTTTTCAGACGACGAAAGAGATAAGGTGCTAAAAGAATTAATAGCACAGGTCAAAGCGAATAAAAAAACTAAGTCTGCAAAGGGTAAAGATGGGGAAGAAGCCGTTGAGGCTGAGGAAGTATCCACTGTGGAAGAAACCACGGGCGGGGCAATAGACGGGGTTAAATACCCCATTCAACGCTACAAAGGTTTGGGAGAAATGAACCCGGGACAACTCT
>CAYIHW010000054.1:0-7210 GCA_964363335.1 uncultured Candidatus Saccharibacteria bacterium | reverse complement strand
ATCTTGGAGAGTTTACTTTAGCCCTATTTTATGCTAAAATGTAGATATGAAAAATTGGTCAACTGATACAATCAAACTACAAAAAGACCCTGAAGCCTTACGCATTTGGCAGTTAGAGCAGCAGGTGAATTTTGGTTTGGATAAAAACGAACGGATTAACGAACAGGATTTAAGGCAACACTTCCTTAAATTGCAAATTGACTCGGACCGCAGAAAATTATTTGAACTTTTGCTCTATGCCGGACAATAAAATTTTAGCTTCCACCCAAATTGCCATGCTGGAGGCACTGGGTCGGGAAACGTTTTTTAAATCCAACTTTTATCTAACCGGCGGCACCGCTCTCGCCGGTTTTTATTTGCAACACCGCTATTCCGAAGACTTGGATTTTTTTTCCATGAACGAGGTTGATACCTTGCCAATCGTGTCGTTTTTCCAGGCCAATAAAAACAAGTTTGGTATAAAAAATATCGATATCCAAACCAGCATGAACCGCAACCTGTTCTTTCTAGGTATTGGCAACGAAGTTTTAAAGACCGAATTTACTTATTTTCCTTTTGCACAAATAGACAAAGGCCAAGAACAGTTTGGCCTACAAATAGACAGCATTAAAGACATAGCGACCAACAAGCTATTTACGATTTACCAGCGTAGCAAGGCCCGTGATTACATTGACCTCTACTGCATATCTCAAAAATACGCATGGAGCATAGAGCAGCTAACCGCCTGGGCCAGGCTAAAATTTGACTGGCATATTGATCCGGTTCAATTGGCTAACCAATTTGTTAAAGCCAAAACTGTCCAAGACTACCCTCGTATGATTGCTAAAGTAAATGAAGCCGATTGGCAAGATTTCTTTCAAGCCGAGGCTTTAAAACTGAAGCCGAAAATTTTGGAATAAAACCTCAATACAATTAAACTGTACCTTATAATGTCTTCATTTCAAATCGGCATCGTCGGACTGCCTAATGTCGGCAAAAGCACCCTGTTTAACGCTATTACCAAAAGCAAAGTAGAAGCCGCCAATTACCCGTTTGCCACCATAGACCCAAATGTTGGCGTTGTGGCTGTGCCGGATGAACGCTTGGCAAAACTTTCGGAATTAGAAAAGTCGGAAAAAATTGTCCCCACCTCCATAGAATTTGTAGATATTGCCGGACTGGTAAAAGGCGCTTCCACCGGTGAAGGCTTGGGTAATAAATTTTTAAGCCACATCCGCGAAGTAGACGCGATTTTAGAAGTGGTGCGCGTCTTTGAAAACAAAGACATTATCCACGTCAACGGCAACGTTGACCCAAACCGCGATATGGAAACTATTGCCATTGAACTGCAATTGGCGGATTTACAAAACGTTAATAACCGCCTAAATACTACAAGCAAGCTGGCTAAATCCGGAGACCGAGACGCCATAGTGAAAAAACAAGTTTTAGAAAAATATAAACTGGCATTGGAAAAAGGTGAAATGGTGCGGACTGTCCAGTTAACTGACGAAGAAAAAGAACACAGCAAGGACATTATTTTGCTGACCAATAAACCGATTATGTATGTGGTAAATGATGAATTTAATTTAGAAAAAAAACAATTTGCTTCGGAAATCGCCAATGTTAAATTACCAATAGCCAATCCAATTCCAATTGATGCAAAAATTGAAAGCGAACTGGCGGAACTGGAAGACGTTGAACGCACGGAATATTTAAAAGAACTCGGACTTCCTGAATCCGGTTTGGATAAAATTATAAAAGCCGCCTACAAAACTTTAGGCCTTATAACATTTATTACCGCCGGACCAAAAGAAAGTAAAGCATGGACATGCACCGCGGGCAGTAAAGCCCCGCAAGCCGCCGGAAAAATTCACACCGATTTTGAAAAAGGCTTCATTCGCGCCGAAGTAATCCAATGGGACAAACTTCTGGAAGCCAAAGGCTACGTTGGCGCTAAAGAAAAAGGCTGGCTTAGAGTGGAAGGCAAAGAGTACGTTGTCCAAGACGGCGACGTAGTTCACTTTAGATTCACCCCGTAGAGATGCATAGTTTCCCTCTCCCTGGACGGGAGAGGGATTAAGGGTGAGGGTGAAATGCAAAACAAAACACTCATACCAATAGCACGCAAACTCCGCAAACAACAAACCCCCGAAGAATCTAAACTTTGGCAACTTTTGCGTTCCCGTCGATTCCAAAATTTTAAATTTCGCCGTCAATTTCCAATAGACAACTATGTAGCGGATTTTGTTTGTCTTTCTAAACGACTAATTATTGAGCTCGACGGCGGGCAACATAACCAAAATTCTGATGATATAATCCGCAACGAATATTTACAAAAACAGGGCTTTAGAATTTTGCGAATTTGGGCATAATGATTTTAATGAATCACCCCGCAGCTTAAGCTCTCGAGGTATCAACCGTCATAAAGATCTTTACGACAGGTTCCCTGTGTGTCATTCCCGACCTGATCGGGAATCCAGATTACAGATACTGCATGGATCCCAGATATTTTTCACAGCCCTGAAAAATTCTGGGATGACACACCCCGGAGCAGAGCTTTAGCGGAAATCTATTTGATTATAATAAAGAGTCAGTCTTAGATAAAATTTTTTATACATTGAACGAATAGCACCCTCATCCCTACCCTTCTCCCGTCCCCACCTTCGTCAGACTACGGAGGACAGGCAGGGAGAAGGAGACGACAAAAAAAGATAAGGCCCTTCCGTACGTTGGAAGGGCCTTTTTGTGCGCGCTAACATGGCGCGTCATTATTGCGGGGTGCAGGGCACGGTTACAATGGTCTTTAAGGGTGATGGCTGGTTAGCCACCAGCATTGGCTGAAAATGCCAGCCCATAACCAACTGCTGAGCCTGGTTGCGCAAGAAGCGGTAAGCCGCGAGAGAATACCTTACCGGCATACTTCTGGGCTTTAACGCTCTGGCTTTGCTAACCTCGCCGGAAGCGTTGACGGTTAGTTCAAACTTCAGGCCAGGAACATCCTCACTGCACTTCAGCGCGGCCATTTGCCCCGGCTTGAGCCTGGATAGAGCTTCACTCTCTTGAATAAAACGCTGGCCAAAAACAGCCGGTGCAAAAACGAACAACAACACAACACACGCAAACTGCATCTCGATTTATCCTCCACGCGGATTTTGATATAAAATATTTTAACATACAATTACTTTTTAAGACAAAAGAAAAACGCGGGCCGTGAGGTCCGCGTTTAGTTTGTTATTGCAAAGGCGCTCGCGCTAACCCTGCAAATAGCTACTCGATCCTGATCCACCCCCTAACTTGGCGCCACCCTGCTACAGCAAATCCGCCGATGCGATATACACCTTCAAACGGTGTGCAGGTTCCCGGAACTCCATTCCATTCGAAATAGCCGGAAATCTGCCAATCTCTCCGACTGATGGTATTCATCGAATCCATCCCTGTGATGAAGATTCGAAGAACTAGAGTCTGACCATCGACAAGACTTCGCACCTCAAAGCTGACAGGATGACCACCGCCCAGAGCCTCACATATTAGGTCAAACTTCCCTGGTCCTGCCAGGATCTCGTATTCAGCGAGGTCCAGCGGGATCAAATAATCATCTTTTTTCGGGGCCATAAAGGCACCTCCTTCTGAAATCTATCCGTAGAGGACAGGCTAGCCATAAAGGCAAAGCACTATATTTTAACATAAAAACAGTTATTAGTCAATAGACAAAACCCCTTATAAATGCTATGATTTGTGCAACTTAATAATTATTTACCCTGTAGAGATGCTTGCATATTCTACTAGGGTCATATTCTCCCGACAGGGAGATAGAAAGGTTACTTTCTATGCCGCAATATGAGCTCATGTATTTGCTTGGCAGCCAAGTTGCCGACGATGAAGTGCCGAAAATTTCTGAAAGCGTATTAAAATTCGCTGCGGATTTTGGCGGAACTGACATAAAAGAGACTCAATTAGGAAAGAAAAAACTCGCCTACCCCATTGGCAAAACCCGCAACGGTCATTATGTTGTGGTCAATTTTACTATGGACGGCAAAAACATTAATGCCTTTGACGCGAAAATCCACACTCAGGACACGCAAATTATCCGCTACCTGATTGTGAATTTGGACGAACATTTGGCCAGAATGGGAAAAGACCGCATTGCCCAATCTAAGATTGTACGCAAAGGTCCCCCATCTGAAGACGCCCCAATTGGCGTCCCTCTGATTACCAAACCAGCGATGACCGAAAAGCCGGTTGTTAAAGCCCCTAAGCCGGTTGTGAAAAAAGAAAAAGTGGTCTTAGCTGAAATCAACCAGGAAGAACTGGACAAAAAGATTGAAGAAGCCTTGAGTGAAGACCTAACTAAATAACATTTGACAATTAACCATTGACAATTGACCTATTGCAACAAGTCAAAGGTCATATGTCAAAAGTCAAAGGTTTCAAACATATGGACTTAAATAAAGTGATGATTATCGGGCGCTTAACCCGGGATCCGGAACTACGCAGTACTCCTTCCGGTGTTAACGTCTGCCAAATCGGCGTTGCCACTTCTTACGTCTACACCAACCAGCAGACTGGCCAAAAGGTAGAGCAAACTGAATTCCATAATGTTGTACTGTGGAGAAAATTGGGCGAGATTGCCAACCAATATTTAAAAAAAGGCGCGCAAGTGTTTATTGAAGGCCGTTTGCAAACCCGCAGCTGGGATGGCAAAGACGGTACCAAACGCTACCGCACAGAAATTATTGGTGACAACATGATTATGTTGGGCAAACCGTCATCCGGTGGTTCTTCTTCCGCCTCAGGCGGACCAGCCGGAGGATATACCCCTGCTCCTGGCAGTGCTCCAACTCAAGCTCCACAAACCAGTACTTCTTCCGCCCAAGACTTTGGCGGCACTCCGGCTCCAACTACCGAAGAGCTCCCCACCATTGTCCAAGGCGAAGACATTAACGTAGAAGACATACCTTTTTAACCAAAGGTTAAAAAGGGAATGACAAGATTTAAAAGAATTAAAAGATTGACAAGATTAAACTGCAGTCTGCAGAACATTCATGTCAATCATGTTCAATCCTGATCAATCATTTAAATTATATTATGCGTCCAACTAACAACGCCCCCCAAATAAAGAAACAGTGTTATTTTTGCTCCAATAAAATCTCTACGGCGGATTACAAAGATACCACCACCCTGCGCCGCTTTATGTCCCCGCACGCCAAGATTTTAAATCACAACCGCACCGGCACTTGTCCAAAGCACCAGAGAATGGTAACCAAATCTTTAAAGCAAGCCAGACATATGGCACTGTTGCCTTTCGTAGCAGCGTAAAGAATAAATCCGAAATTTAAATCTCTAAATTCTAAACAATACCTAAATTTAAAATCCCAATATTTAAACATTTGGATTTGAAAATTTGTTTAGAATTTAGCAATTAGGATTTCGAGTTTATTCAAAATTTTATTAACAAAAATTTTGAACTATGGATATTTCAGACATCAAACTCGGTGTTATTCTGATGTATAACAATGAACCGTGGCAAATTATCTGGTCCAACCGCATGCGCACCGCCCAGAGAAAACCGGTTATGCAAACCAAGCTCCGCAATGTTATTACCGGCAAAGTTATTGAATACTCATTTAAGTTCGGAGAAAAAGTTGATGAAGCCGACGTTACCCGCGAAAAAGCGACTTTTATGTACGCGGACGAAGGCGGTACCCACTTTATGAACCAAGAAACTTTTGAAACCATAGATATGGTCAAAGAGTCCACGGCCGAACAAGAAGCGTTTTTAAAAGAAGGCTTTGAAGTTTCAATTATGCGCTTTAACGGCAAGCCGGTGTCTATTGAACTGCCAATCAAAGTAGATTTAAAAGTTGTAGAAGCTCCGCCGGACACCAAAGGTAACAGCGGCGGTAACGTGACCAAGCCGGTAAAAATGGAAACCGGTTTGCAAGTAGATGCCCCGATGTTCATTAAAGAAGGCGACACACTAAGAATAGATACCCGCACCGGAGAATACGTGGAAAGAGCATCACAGTAATACTTTTAAAATTCCCATACAAAGAACCCCTCTAACTTTGGAGGGGTTTTAAATTTCGTGCTAATTTGCCATGGTCAATCCGTATTATTTGATTTTAGCGATAGGTACCTGGCGCAAGTGAACGAACTGTATTTACCACACTTTTCAAATCACGAGCTATAAATTGATAATCGGGCTTACCGTCCGGAGCTTTTGGCTGATATCTGGTTGGCTCGGTTGTTAACAACATTTGGAGGTGCTCACGTACACTAGCTGTTACAGAGCCTCCATTTGGATAGTTAACTGTCTTTTCTTCCTGAAGATATTTTTCTAAATCTGCCGCCCATTCCGCTTTAGTCCAATTCGCTTTGTCGCCATAATTTTTTGGGTGCTCGCTTGCACATTGCTGTAAATAACGAGCGCGTTCATCCAAACGTGTTTCCATACTTCTTTGCCATTCCGATAATTGTCCTCGAAGCATCTCGCCTAATTGATAATCAAGCTGTTCCGCGCTATTTGGCTGTTCCGCAATTAAAACAAGCTCTCTTAATTTTTGTAAGTCAACTCCAGCTTTGTCCATATCCCCTGCTTCTACAGCCTGCTGTGCTTGCATAGAAACTTCCATATATGGGTCATTATTCATTGTTGATCCGCCAACTTTGTTTTCGTAAGTTGGATTATTACGCACAGTTTCTGCAAACTTAAGAGTGGTCGTCGCAATATCAGATTTCAATTGCTCGCCACGCATTTCATTATTATCTACTCTGTCCATAATTTTTATATTCTTAATACTATATTAAACTCCAATTTAAAAATACCACATATTTTAGATTATTGCAATACTGGTGTACTAATGATAAATAAAGCATAAATAACATTTAACATGCCTATTGACAAACAGTATATACAGATAACAAAAACATCATATCAGGGTGTTTTTGTTATATTTAAGTCTGTAGCAAGTCAGCGATATGTCGCATTAACTATTCAGCGTTTTATTGGCAAGAACTGATATTTGAGCTTGGCTGGTAGACCTTAAATTTTTTAAAAAGCCTATAAACGCTTATAGAAGCAACCAGTGCCATCTGTGGGCCGATAAAACTTTAATTTTTGACGGCGACATATTGCTGCATAGATAATACGACATTGTAGCTGAATGACTACATTAAGTAACTATTCACCTTTTCCCAAAGCCACCGTGTAGCCATGGCCTGGCAAGGCCAG
>CAYIHW010000053.1:0-7210 GCA_964363335.1 uncultured Candidatus Saccharibacteria bacterium | reverse complement strand
TTTTATTTTTAGCTACTTTAAGTATAGCAGGGTTATTTCGCTACAAGTCTATTATCTGCTGGACATGACGCCGCGCTGGAACCTGACCAACTGGAAGGGACAGGGCGACAACATCACCGCACTCGGGGATGACTACGAACGCGCCGACGAGCGCGTGTTCTCCCAGGCGGTGCTCGCTCACCAGAAGGCCACGAGCCAGCGGCTGTTCGACAACGTGTACCATTGGGGTCGCATTCTCGACTCCGACCGTACCCGCGTCTGCGTCGGGCTCGGCTCGGGCGGGCTCGACGTCGACGACGATCGTCCGTCCGACGGCGGCATCGACAACTTGTGCGTCTGCGTTGCCCGGAAGTCCGCCTGTCGGTACTTGATCGCTTGAGTATCTGCAACAGAGCCTGCTCTTTACGCCACAGCGTGGGGGCAGGCTCTTTCTTTTTTATCTATTATTTTTAACAACTAAAAAATAAATATCCATCCCGGATGCCTTTGAGGGATCCCCTGCCAGGTTTAGGAAGATAAGGGATTTCTCACTGCCCGCCGGCAGATCGAAATAGTAATTAATTTTCCGCGAATTTCTCGCCACTAATAAATTATTGTGAGGCGAGCCCTCCGAAGCTTTACGCGAAAGAGGACCACAGGTTCGTTAGTTCAAGCGGCTTGCCCCGACCGGGATGTTGATTATAAAAATATTCTAACAGATATGAAATATATGTCAAAATTACCCATACAATTGTGAATGGGTGCCAATATATAGAAAAGTTATAATGTCATTTTCTTCCTTAAATATAGCCCTATAGTCGCCCGTAATGTTTATGCTTCTACATCCAGGGTAAGCAGAATCCACAGAATGATTATTCAATGTAGTGTTAAAACGGTCTTGTACATATAAATTTCGTCTTTCCTTAAACTTTTCTTTTATTTCAGGACGTAATTTTTCGTACTCTTTTTTGAAATTTTTACGAAGGATTATTTCCATAAAATTTTTAGGAATCTAAATATGCATCCATTTCGGCCATTGTTTTAAAAGGACCTGCTAAATTTTTTCCTTCCTTAACATCTTTTAAAGCTTTATCTAAAATCCGTCTGGTTTTGGAATTGAATTTTTCAGGTTCCGGTTGGGTCATCCTCGGTTCCAGTCTGCCTTCCACATAGGCGCGGGTGGACATTTGCAAAATATCGGAAAAGCTTAAGCCGTCCATTTTGGCTTTTTTTTGAGCCCGCTCTTTAAGTTTTTTATCTATATTGAAAATTACCTGCGTAGTCATAAATTTTACGTTAATATTTATATATAAATTATATATAAATATTATATATCAGTCAAATAGTATAGTTATTGTTTAGTATTAGACACTCAGCTTTTTGTCATTCGGATTAGCTCAAGGTAGCGTCTAAACTTAATTAAACTGAAGGTTGTTGCCTTTCGACAGGCTCAAATCAAACGCTGGTTATTAAACCTTCGGCTCTTGTTGGGTCATGCAGTGCACGCCGCCGCCGCCGTAAATAACATCCGAGCAGTCAATCGGAATAACTTTGCGGCCTATGAAGCAGGATTGAATTATTTCCAATGCTCGCTGGTCGTTTACGTCATTAAATACCGAGGCCAGAACCATTTCATTGCCAATGTAAAAATTAGTATAAGAGGCCGGGGCTTTGCCGCCGGCTTCAAATGGTTTAGTGGAATCGTAAACTACATGGGGGATTGGGAGCTTTATTACCTCAAATGGACTATTATGATTGTCCGTGGCTTTTATTAGAGTTTGGTAATTATCATTTAGAACTTTGTAATTCTCCTCGCTCGCGTTTTCTTCGTATGCACAGAGAATTTTATTTGGGGCAACAAAACGGGCTAGTTCATCAATATGCCCGTCGGTATGATCGTTAACCAAGCCTTTTTGCAGCCAAATAACTTTTTTTGCTCCCAAAAAGTCTTTCAAATTTTTTTCCATTTCTTCCCGGAGAATTTTTGGATTACGGTTTTTATTAAGCAGACATTGTTCGGTGGCTAAAATAATCCCTTGTCCGTTTACTTCAATAGCGCCGCCTTCGTTAAAAAAACCGGCTTCAAACATTCTTTTATCAATAGTTTTACGCAAGGCAAAAAATACCTCGTTGTCTTTTAATAAATCGGGGAATTTATTGCCGTAGGCATTGTATTGCCACTTAATCCAGGCCAGTTCGTGAATGGCCGGATTGGTTATAAATGTCGGGCCGAAATCTCGAATCCAGACGTCGGCATAGTCGGTAATGTGGAGAGTAACTTTGGCTAAATTAATTTTAGCGGTGGTTAGTATCTTAATTACGCGATTCTTCATTTTTTCATCTAATACCAAAAGCTCCACATCCTCGGACTCGTGAAGATGTTTTATAATCTCAGCATATATTTTTTCCACTTTTTTCAGCCGGCCATTGGGAAAAGTAATAGTATCGTGCGGCCACGCTAGCCAAACAGCGGTCTGTTTTTCCCATTCCGCGGGCATGTGAAACCCTGAGTTTAAAGGAGTGTTGTTCATAAATTTTGGTATCTCCCATACTCCAGCGCGTGGGAGATACGAGACAATGGTTTTTTTTAAAGGAGTTTGAATTAAATTATAAACAACAGGTCTAAATAATCCTCCAGCAAAATACTACAATAATACATATTATTGTAGTATTTTGCTGGAGGATTATTTTTTTGTTAAGGCTCTAATTTCATCTTTATAGTGTTTAACGTTTTGCAGTTTCTTGGACTGTTCAATAAGTTTATTGCCAACCAGATTTTTATAAGTGTCCGGGCGGCGGTTGCGCAAAAAGCCCCAGCCTTCGGCAAAAAATTCATTTTGGGCTAAATTTAATTTTTGTACCAACACCTCTTCATTATTTTTGCCGGCTCTTTTAAGGACTTTGCCAAATGGGTCGGCAATAAAAGATTGGCCAAAAAGTTGAATCCGGCCTTCGCGTCCGGTGCGGTTAACCGCGGCTACATATAAACTATTGGCAATGGCATGGCCGCGCTGAATAGTTTCCCATGCGTCGTGCCAGTCGCCTTCGGGCTTGTAGCCGATAATGTCGCCAACAGCCGCGGGGTAGAAAATAATTTCCGCGCCTTTTAGACGGACTTCACGAGCGGCTTCGGGGAACCACTGGTCATAGCAAATAAGGACGGCAAATTTTACGCTATCCACTTGGAAAATTTTGTAACCTTGTTGCCCGTGTTCAAAGTACTCTTTTTCGTAAAAGCCCGGATCATGGGGGATGTGGATTTTGTGGTACTTGCCAATCTCTTTTCCGGCTCTGTTAAAGACAACGGCGGTGTTATAAAATTTCTTGCCCAGTTTTTCGTACATTGGCACAATTAACGTGACGCCCAGTTCTTTTGCCAGCTTTTGCATGGCTAAAGAGGTCGGCCCGGGGATGGTTTCGGCAAAGTCGTCTTTGTTCATTTTTTCCCATTGGGGAAAATAAGGAGTCTGAAACAGTTCTTGCAAGCAGATAATTTTTGCACCCCTATGAGCCGCTAGGCGAATCATTTTTTCAGTTTTGTGGATATTATCCGAAATATCTGATGAAACTTTGCTTTGAACAAGTCCAATAGTAATTATTTTTTGCTTCATAGTCGTTAGTTAGAAATACTGCTAAATTGTACTATATATTGGGAAAATATGCTACAATGTAGAAAATATATGATTAAATTAAGAAATCAATTTATAGGTTTTATATATAGGCGTCTGCTCAAGCAGATTTTATTTTTGTTCGATCCGGAAAGAGTCCACGACAGAATGATAGTTGCAGGCAGGCTACTTGGAAGCAATTCGCTAACTAGAGGCGTTATCGGGTTAATGTTTAATTATCAAAATTCTAAATTAGAGCAAATTATAGCTGGTGTAAAATTTAAAAATCCGGTTGGCTTGGCCGCCGGGTTTGATAAGGAAGCAATGTTGCCGAAAATATTGCCTGCGGTGGGTTTTGGTTTTGAAGAAGTCGGATCAATTACCGCTTTGGCTTTTGATGGCAATGAAAGGCCGTGGATATGGCGCTTGCCTGAGGCTCGATCCTTGCGAATAAATTATGGGTTAAAAAATTCCGGGGCGCAAAATATCCATCAGCGTTTGATGGGGCGG
Organism: uncultured Candidatus Saccharibacteria bacterium; assembly: GCA_964363335.1. Lineage (GTDB taxonomy): Bacteria > Patescibacteriota > Doudnabacteria > UBA920 > UBA920 > PALSA-1336. The sequence continues at coordinate 3,113 of CAYIHW010000053.1, read as the reverse complement.
ACGTTTAATTTTGCCTTAGGCATTAGCATTGCCAAAACCAATTCCGAAAAAACTTCCCACGTGGAAACCGGAATTGAAGATTATTTTACCAGCTACCAGATTTTTCAAGACACGGGGGATTACTTTACCATAAATATTAGCTGTCCGAATACTTGCGAACCGGCGCCGATTTTTGCAGACCCCAAAAATTTAGATTTACTTTTGGCTAAATTATTTAGTATTCCAAAAACTAAACCGGTGTTTATTAAATTGTCCCCGGATTTGCAGGCTGAGCAATTGGAAGGTATTTTACAGTTAGGAAATAAATATCCGGTAGACGGATTTATTTGCACTAACTTAACCAAAGTCAATAAATTTAATCATCCAGGCAAGGGCGGGTTCTCTGGTAAGGCCGTGGAAGAGCTGTCTAACCAAATGCTGGCTCGGGTGTATAAGTATTATGGCGGGAGAAAAATAATTATCGGTTGCGGTGGAATTTTTTCCGCTACCGATGCTTACAAAAAAATTAAACTGGGTGCCAGCTTGGTGCAGTTAATTACGGGTATGATATTTCAAGGTCCGCAGTTAATTAGCGAGATCAATCAGGGCTTGGTGGAATTGCTGGAAAAAGAGGGGTATAATAATATTAGTCAAGCAGTTGGAGTTGATAACAAATAATCATTAACATCAAACAAATGTTTAAAGGATTCAAACAGTTCATTTTGCGAGGCAATGTAGTTGACCTCGCTGTTGGTGTGGTCATTGGTGCGGCTTTTACTTCCATAGTAAATTCTTTGGTGAAAGATTTATTAACCCCGCTGGTGGGTGCCATATTCAAACAGCCGGATTTTTCCGGAATGTTTTTTACTATAAACCACAGTCGGTTTATGTACGGGAATTTTTTTAACGCGCTAATTTCATTCTTAATTGTGTCAGTCACTGTGTATTTTTTTGTGGTTACACCGATTAATACCCTGGTATCACGGGCGAGAAAAGAAGCGCCGGCTGACCCGACTACCAAAAAATGTCCGGAATGTTTAAGCGAAATTGCCAAGGACGCCAAGCGCTGTGCCTTTTGCGCTCAGGTTCTGGCGTAAGATATTATCACAATTGCAGTTTTAAAATACTACATCCCGTCCTTTGATAAAGGGCGGGATTTTGTCTATATAAATCAGATTCTTGACAAACAATTTTGGCAAGAGTATTGTTCTTTTATGCGGTACGCTATCTTCGGACGCTGCGCACCCATGGTGCGCGAAAAGTGGTCTCCAGTCTTGGAGAAACCACCCCCCGAATAACTCGCACAAGGGTTTCCCAAAAAAACAAAGGCAAGTGAATCGGGTTGCCAGCTACTATGCGGCACCTAGCTCCTTCTGGAGCAAACACAAGCCAGTTTCTAGGGAAACTCAACTGCAGGAAGCAACGTATATAGGAGGAATCTTTATCAGGAAAATTCATTTTTGACTCATCGTCCAGTCTTTGCCGGACCACATTAGCTAGTTTGGGATTACGTCCCATCCTATCAGGAACCAATGTTCTCGGCAGAGATTAACCGAAGTTTCATCTACAAAACTTTACCATTCGGATCCTGATCCGCATCGCTCTGTAAAGAGTCTTCACCACCAAGGCTACGCCAGACTCTTTCCCCCGGGAAGCAAAAAAGTGTTTTTAAGTCAGCTGCTTGCAGCTGGCCTAACCAACACCCACATGCTTCCCGGGTTTTCATTTTATAAAAAATACCCCGCCCTTTAAATTAAAGGGCGGGGTATTTAAATAGTTATTTCTTAACCAGGTTGATAACAACAATTTCAGCTTTACTGCCAACCCGTTGCGGCGGGCCCCAAGTGCCGGCGCCACTGGTGGTTATTTGCACCATACTTTCAAAATTTTTCATCCCGTAATCGTAGCCTTTAAACATCCACTTGGTAATTAGGCTCATTGGCCACATCTGGCCTTTGTGGGTATGGCCGGAAACTTCCAAATTAATTCCTGACTTTGCCGCGCCACTTAAGGCCAGGGGAGCGTGCTTGATCAAAATACTCGGTTTATTTTTGTTAAAAGGGATAGCCGCCAGAAGCTTGATAAGGCTGTCGACATTGTTAGAATTTTTAAATGGAACTCCCAAAATTTGCAACCCGTCAACTTCTACAGCTTGGTTGTTTAATATTTTTATACCGCCGGCTTTCAGCGCTTCTAAATATGCGGAGTTATCCTGATGGAATTCTTCATGATTGCCCGAGGAAAAATAAATTCCTTTAGGGGCATGGATTTGGCCGATAATTTTCGCCGGAGTTTCGAAGTCGGCTGGCGGGCCGTCGTAAAAGTCTCCTGGAATAAGAACCATTTCCGGTTTTTGGGCGGAAATTAGCCGCGCGAATTTTTCGGCAGATCCTTTGCCGCGAATATTGCCAAAATGCGTATCGGCCACAAGAACAATTTTTTTATTTTCCCAAACGACCGGTAAATTTGGCAGCGCGACCGTGTAAGAGGTAATTTGAGTATTGAAAGAATTCCAAACCCCATAAGCGCTGATTAATAGTCCGGTCGAAAAAATTACAATCCCAAAGAATCTCGAATCACCGAATGCCGGCAGGAGAGCGCTTAAAATTAAGCCGACAATAATAACAATCGTTAGCCAAAATAAGGTTCCGAGCCAAACCGCGGCCGCTGTGTAAATCCAATTAATTATGGGACCAATAAATTTTTGGCTAAGTATCGTTGCTACGGAAAAGGTTATTGAGAAAAAAAATAGCGTCCATTTAATTGCTGTTAAGTGGGCAGATCCCTCTAAGTGCAACAGGTTAATAAGTCCTTTGTAAATTATCCAGTGGCCAAAAAATACAATTCCCTGAAATACCGAAATTAGTCCAATAATACCCCAAATCATATGTTAATTCTTGATAATTGATTAGTTTAAGTATTATAACAGATTTATGCATAAATAAGTAGATTTGTGGACTTTATCTTGACAAAATAATTTAGTTGTGATATAATTAATATTGCTTTCCCGATATCTTTATAATCAGAGAATAATTTGCTGCAATTATTTCTGACCCAAAAGAGCTTGGGCTATCTATTTTTACCGGTGTTTAGAGTTGAGGCATTGAAAAATAGTTTAAAAATTCAGGTTAGTT
>CAYIHW010000052.1:0-7362 GCA_964363335.1 uncultured Candidatus Saccharibacteria bacterium | reverse complement strand
TTTAGGGGGATGTCAATTCTGCTATCACTATCCATCTTTTTAAAGCCGTGCCCAAAGGCCAAGAAGTCTGAAGGGTTAAAATTCTTTTTTGACCAGCGTCCGGATTAAGATATTGGATCTCGCCGGCTCCGGCCACAAACGCGGTGGTAACGGTATAAGTGAACACCTCGCCCGTGGCGTCGCTGATTTGGACAACCGCGCCGATTTTAATCCGCGACAATAAGGCGAACACGGTTTTATGGTTTCCCGCTTTCCATGGATAATCCGAAGAGTGGCCGAAAATATAGCTGTTGCCGAGTTCACCGGGCAAAGCCGCGCCCGGGTAATGTACCACACCATTTTGCAAAGCCTTGGAAAATGCCTGGTCGGAATTTTCAGAGATGTAAATTATGGGTGCCTGAATGCCCAAAGACGGAATGAGCAGATAGTTCGGTTCCATAGTTTCCTTCTCCCCTGCCACAACTTTTTGGAAGCGCTCGTCCAAAGCCCCGGCGCGCCTCAAAAAGGCGTACTTCACATTGGTATAGAAGTACTGAAAATTAATCGCTACTGCCAGCACCAGCAAAAGCAGTAGCGAATATAAAATGCGTTTAAACCAAATGTTCATTTGTCTGTCTGGGATTTTAAACTGCCCGTTTGCTTTGAATTACGAAACTCAAGATTTCCCACGTTTGTCTTTGCAGTAGCATCCGAAGCAATCTGGGTTTATGGCTTATTTATCTAGATTGCCGCGTCGGATGCACTCCTCGCAATGACAGTTTCATAATTCAAAGCCGTTTGCGTCCCAAAAACATCCCGCCTACCAAAGACGCGAGAGCCAAATACAGCCAAGCCACCGAAGGCAAACCGGTTCCGGGTAATTCCGTGATGGCGCCCAATACCTCCGGGTCATTGGGCACATTGGTAAACACGCCGCCCACCTGTCCTTGGCCGTTGCCAAAATCCGTGCCCGAATAGCTAATGCCGGACAACACATTGATAACATGCTCAAAGTCCTGCACCTGGGGAGGGTAAGTTTGCGTCCAGCCAAACTGCTGCAATTCCCGTACGCGCACTGTGCCGGAACTGACATTGCTAAAGGTATAATTTCCATTCGTATCAGTCAAAGCATACGGCTCGCCGCTGTCAAAAGCATTGTTGTTGTTCAAATCCAAATAAATTGTCCGGTTGGGCAAACCCGGCTCACCCAAATCCTTCTGGCCGTTGCGGTTTTCGTCATTGAACTTTTGTCCTGAAATTATAGCTCCAGAACCCCCACCTCCACCGCCTCCTCCACCACCACCGCCTCCACAATTAGATACGCAACTTCCGCCACCTGGGGCAAAATTGCCGAAATTTTTATTAACAATTGTAGTTGAACCTACTAACACGGGATACTTACCACCGTCGGCCGCGGGCATAGTCTGATTCCAACCGCTCTTTGTAACCTGCCTTACCACGTAATTTCCCGCGCTTAAACCGGTAAATCCGTAATTACCGCTTAAATCGGTATTCTTAGAAGGCTCGCTACCATCTAACACGCCGTTGTCATTACTGTCCAAATACACCACCCAGCCTTCCAAACCCGTTTCGCCGTCCAACGATCCGTTGTTGTTGGCATCGTTAAACACATTGCCGGTAATACCGCCTTCACCGTCGCCGCCGCATTCGCCGGTGCAGCCGCTATCATCAACAACAATGCCGATTTCCAAGTCAAATTTTACAGTCTTTTCTTGCCCTGTCTTGCTTTGATAATCGTTATTAGCAGTTGGTTTGAAAGTTACGCTAAAATCGTATTTAACAAGGACGTTTGGCGCCGAGGCAGGCGTTAATATTACCTGATTTGGCACTGCCGCCAGTGTCTTTATGGTACCGGCATACAATGTGGCAACGCCTTGTTTTATAATTACATCCAACTGGGAAGCTAAATCGTCCGTGTCGGAAAAACCTTTTACCTTAACTCCAATAGCTTGGCTGGCAGATGTTTTATTGGTCACTTTTGCCCAACGTGTTACGGCATCGCCCGGCAAAAAGTTAGCTTCGTCAAACAAAGACACGGGCGGCGCTCCGGTTTCAAACAGCACGTCCAAATTGGCGCCGGCTCTGGCAATATTAGGCAAGCCAAATGAAAACACCAAACTTATTATTATCAAAAACAAGCTGAATCTTGAAAGGACAAACCTATTATCTTTTTTTCCGCCCGCGGCGGGCCAGCCTTGGGCTGGCATAAGTTTATTCATTGGTCCCTCCTGTGCTTGGCTCTGGCAAAGCCGGAGCCGGCGGTTCGGTTGTTAGCGGAGCTAAAGATTGCGGCTCAATATTAGATTGTTGTGATTCCGATTTTACAGCTTCCGGCTGTGGTTCGGATATATTTTGTTTACCGGAACTTTCGGGTTCAGGTTCCGGACTTTGTACCGCTTCCGGTTCTACTGCCGGCACCTGTTCCGGGGTCGGCAATATAGCCGGCGCAAGTATCTCTTTATCTTTTGCGGCAGAATTATCCGATTGTTCATTGCTTGGATTTACGGATAGGTCTTCCGGAGTGGAAGAAGCGTTAACAGTTTCAGAATTTGGATCTGGATTGACTAAAACTTCAGTAGTGGTAGTGGAAATAATCGGCGGCGTGCCTGTGGCCGGATCTAAAATTTGCTCGCCTAAAACAGTAGCGGAAGTATCTGAAAGATTACCCAATTCGCTTTCCGGCGTACCGGTTGCTAAAATTTCTTCTTCTACAACAACAGACTGCGGATCCGGTATGCCGACATAATTATCTTGGTTCATTCCGTCGGCATCGGTTACGGTATTTGGCTTGCCCGGTGTGGGTATCGGGTCAACCCAAGAACCAATTCCATCCGGAATGCGTGCGTAAGAAAAGCCTTCGGGTTTTTCTTCGGTGTAAGAATAAGCGTCCACCAATGTGTGAGAAGATAAAGGATATCCGGTGGACAGACGCACGCTGTCGGCATCATTATTTAAATTAAAATCACTATCGCCGTTTCTGTAAACTACCAGCCAACTATGAGCCATAATTGTGGTCGTGCCTGTGTCGGTATTGCCGGCAGTAATATAAAGTTCATGCGAGTCATCGTTGTCGTATATTACCCAGGAAGATAAATCAAAAGGAATATTGCTGTTGTTATAAAGCTCCACCCATTCCCCGCCCGGTTTTAGCGCCGTATCCGAGCCGGTAGGGTTGGGAATAAATTCGTTTAAAACCACCGCTTTACCAATTTTAATCGCGCCGGACTTTTCTTCCGTATCGCTAAATCCATTTGTATCATCGGCCAAATTAGTCTGCCAAGCGTTATACACCCATTTAAAAAAGCATGTCTTGCCCCAAACTGCAGGCGGAGTATCTGTAGCCACGGTAAAATTAAATTGCCAATTTACGTTGCCAATTGGAGTTGATGTGGGAACGGTAAAATCTTTAATCAAGCTGGCAAAAGTGCTGGTACCAGAACCGGTAGTGGAAGTGGCTGTAACGGAAACATAGTCGCACGGCAATTTATTACTACCCAGTAATTCAATTTTAGAAAAATAATTATAATCCAAACTGCCCGAATTGGATAAAGTAAATGTCGTGGATGTGGCATCGGTCGGATACATTAAGCCGGAAGAATAAACTCCCGCCGGGCTTAAATTTATATCCAAACTGGCCGCGGAAAAAGAATTTTGCGTTGAGGTCTCCGTGTCATTAAAAGCCGCCCAAGTTGTGGGAATAAAAAACCCGCCGGCTTGCAAAAACAAGCCAAAAATTAAAGCCACAGCCGCGAATTTTTTAATCAACCCCATTTGCTTGCCCCGTACCGGAGCCGACGAACGTCGGAGCGACTGGTACTGGGGTCTTATTCCGCCAATTTTTTCCATCAAAACTTTTGACGCTTTTTTCACGCTATTTCTTTTCATAACCAAAATCGCCCGCTTGGCCTTTCGTGCTTTTCCGGCCGCAATTTTTAAATTTTGCTTTACCAATTTTTTCACCTTTATAAACGTCTATAAACTTTTAGTTATGTAATGGCACTCTTGTCTTATTCCTCCCCCTTTCAGGGGGGAGGCTAGGTGGGGGTATTTGGTCTATTTGACAGGGTCTTTCTCTTCGGACTTTTGCTCTACAGTAGATTCGGGATTTTCTTTTTTTCTTCTAATAACTTTTATCTCTCTAATAATTTTCATAAATTGGTCGCCAATAATCAATAGAGCAGGAACTCCCACAATTACCGCAAAACCTATGGGTTTTTGCGCCGCGGCCACCACATAACCGAAATACGGAATGTCTAAAATTACTTTACCGATTATTTCCCGCTGGCTAATTTCGCGAATATCCGGCGTATTATTGGCATCGCCTTTAGTCAGAAAAAATCTTCGCTCTGGTGTTCCGCTTTCGGAAATAATCCTGTGGGTTGTCGGGACTTTGGTTTTAGTGTTTAGACCATAGGTTACCACATCACCCACTTTGTATTCATTCCGCGGCCAAACCGCCACCACACTGCCGGTTTTAATTTTTGGCTCCATACTCCCCGAACGAACCACAAAAGTCTTTAGCCCGCCAGGGATAGGCAAAGCCGAAGCCAAGACTAAAAGAGCCATAAAAACCAACAGCGCGTATAACAGATATTGCAAAATTTTCTGAACTATTTTCATTTTAAAAAAACTTTAAGCCTTAGTCCCCCTCACCAGTTTTATTAAAACTGGTGAGGGGTCAAAAGCTTCAATAATTAATTATTGAGAAACTTTAGTTTGGCAACTGAACACCTGCGCAAGTAAAATTAGAATTATTTCTTTGCTGTACCGCATAAGCAGTAAGAGATGCGAGGAGCTTGTCAGTCTGCGCAATATTTCCCATACCAGCTCCGTTACAAGAAACAACACTTCCAGATACAGTCTGATTACCGGCACACCATGCCAAACCTACATATTCTGTAGGACCATTTCCAGTTAATTGAAGGGCGAGCATTTGGGTTTGAATTTGACTAAGTGTTGCACCGGCACCAACGAGTATTGGCTCAGTGCTTTGGTACGCGCCATCACCATTGTCCTCCCAAAGGAAAAATTCAAGATTAGCTCCGAGTTCACCATTTGGAACTCCATTTAGTGGATTATCTCCAGCAGTTAATTCTGGATCCACAACATTATTTTCATCATCTTGAATATTGTTTGGAATTAAACATACATATGCATCATTTGAATCCACATGAAGTGAAATCAAGTTTGTACCACGGTCTCCGGGCTTTACATCACCAAAGTCAAAATATTGCTGGCTAGTAAGATCTTGAGAACCCCATAGCTCGCACGTTGCGCCCGGTGTGTTTTGATACGCATTGCCACCCTGACAATTCCCATCAATTTTAAGTTTGAAGAGTAGTCCGGCCGGATTTGATGTTGGTGTACCGCCACTTACACCGATATTGCGCACTGTAACTTGAAGAACATTTGTACCCTGTACAAGATAGGATTGAAGGCTAGAAAACACGTCTTCGGTTGCAAGCTGGAAGTTGTTGTCATTTGCTGTTGAGCCAATGACGTTTCCGTTCAACTTCACGCTTGTGTAGAGGTTGTCAGTCGCAAGGTACAGTGTTGCCACACTCGCGGTTCCGTTCCACACGAATGATCGGTCAAAAGTATAGTCTTGATCAGTGGTCGGAAGTGTCGGACCATCCGTAATCCAAATCCACTTTGAACCGTCGTTAGCGCCGTCGTTCGGCATTCCCGCGATATGCCCGCCATCAAGGTCAGCTGTCCAAGCCGGATGAACAACAGAAAGCTCAACGGCTGGCGCTGTGCCAACCACGGTTGTGTTGTTGCTGACAATGTCAAGTTTACAAGTTTGGCATTCTTCACCATTGTAGGAAGCACGCGTCTGGTCAACCTTTAAATCAATTGACCCAGCAGTGAAGATGTTGCCCGTGGAAGTTTCGGTATCATTGAACAATGCTCCGGTGCTGGTAACAACCAATGCGGCCACGGCCACAATGCTGGCTATACTAAATAATATTTTTTTCATATTTTTTTAGTCGCTTATTGATTCATTATTACTAATTCCAAGAAGGGCTTGGGTTGTTTCTGTATTGTTCGACCTGAAATTCCATTGTTGCGCTCATGCTATCAGTTTGTATTTCGTTACCGGTTGCAAGTGGAAGAGTCCAATCAACACCGAAATAGGCAGTTTGACCGCCTAGCAATGGTGTTGGTAAAGTCCAAATTTCACTAATTCCATTAGTATCACTTGGATCAATTGTTCCTGCAGAAATTAATTTCGGCTCGGATTGTTGTCCTTGCCAAACATTATCTCCTTCACCCAAATCGCCAGATGAACATCCGTCTCCTTCAGAGACACACTTACCCTGGAAACCAGCTGTTGCGCCTTGATCTAGCCATACGGAGAACAAAAGTTTTTCTCTCAATTCACCATCTGTTCCGCAAGTTGTACCGTCTGGGTCAACTGCTGATTCTGGTTCAGTACAAGAATTATCTAAATCAGTTACATCTTTAATGACCATTCTTAACCAAGCGTCATTATTGTTGATATGCAGGCTAATTGTATTTTCACCCTCATCTCCTGGTTTTATATCATTGAAGTTAAAAAACTTCTGCACACCAAGATTAGTTGCTGTCCATGAACCATAGCAATAAGTGCCTGGTACTGGATATAGGCTAGCCCCTTGCCAGACCCAAGCACCAACAGTACTTGGTTCAGTTTGATTATTAGTTAAACCCCCCTCCCAAACACAAACATTTCCATTGTAATGTTGCTCACTGTCTACTGTCAGGTCAATCGCGCCGGCGGTGAAGACGTTGCCGGTGGATGTTTCAGTATCGGAGAAAAACGCTCCGGTTCCGTAAAGCGTCATTGCGGCCACGGCCACAATCGCGCTCGCGCTAAATAATATTTTTTTCATAATTATCTTCCTTCTCACTATCATACAGGAGTGTATGATAGTGGTTAATTTCCGCCAAGTTTGGCGAAAGGTTAATTAACTATTTAACTGTTTAATTACAAACCTGCTTAAACCTCCGTGTATTTTTGGTACATGGGAGCAATTACGCCCCCAATAAAGAGATCCGATTCATATTCAAATTCAATGTATCTTGACCCCATTGCTGGGGGCTAAGCAGGCTTACCCCGTGAAATTCTGCCAAAGGCAGACTGTTTTACTGGGATTTTGCATAATTGCTCTTTTATATAGAGCATCGACCTTTAAAAATACAAAAATAAAAACCCAAAAAAAACCACAGGGTCTATTTTAGGCTCTTGTTTCTGAATTTTGCATTATTTGAATTTAGGTAGTTCAAAATGCTATTTTATTGATAAATTAAAAAGCCGTCTCCCTCTTATGTTGCTGGAAATGGCTTTAATTTTTACTTTGTTTTTGCCCTCAAGGTAAT
>CAYIHW010000051.1:2194-7384 GCA_964363335.1 uncultured Candidatus Saccharibacteria bacterium | reverse complement strand
AAAATTTTCCTCAAACCCGTCTCTTGCATCAAAAAGCCCATTCGGCAACAGTCCCTTTGTAGAAAAATATTAAACTTATAAATCTTGACCGGAGAGTTGAATAAGGGTACAATAAAGGTATAACTTGCCCCAAAAATGGGGTTATTTTTTATCAGCAGAACACAAAACCTATGGCCAACGACAGCGTAATTTTAAGATTCTCAGATGTGACTTTTGAATTTGGCCACAATAAGACCATTTTGGACGACGTCAGTTTTGGCGTGCGCACGGGTGCCCGTATTACTTTAATGGGACAAAATGGCGCTGGTAAATCCACATTGTTTAAAATGATTACTGGGGAAGTAGTGCCGCAGGAAGGTCAAGTCCACCGTACTCCTAAAGATGCCAGTATTGCCATTGCCAGACAGGTGATGCCCAAAGAATTATTGGAACTGACTATTCGGGATTATTTTGCTACCGCCTTCACCGAAAAGAAATATAATTTGGATAAATTAATTCGCGATATTTTTGAAGTGGTAAATGTGAACTTGCCTTTGGAACGAAAAGTTGGGGAGCTGTCCGGCGGGCAGCAGGCCAGACTGCTTTTGGCTCACGCGCTTATCCAGAACCCGGATATTTTATTATTAGACGAGCCGACAAATAACTTAGACCGCCAGGGCATTGAACACTTAACCGGCTTTTTAATGATGTATGAAAAAACTGTATTGGTAATTTCCCATGACGCGGAATTTTTAAATGCTTTTTCCGACGGGGTCTTATATTTGGATGTGTTTACAAAAAAAGTGGAGCAGTACAGCGGGAACTATTTTGATGTGGTGGAAGATATTAAAAATCGGATTGAGCGGGAAAATTTGCAGAACGCCCGCATGCAAACTCAGATTAAAGAAAAATTGGCTCAGGCCGGAGTCTTCGCCCATAAGGGGGGTAAACTTAGAGCGGTGGCTAAGCGGATGCGCGAGTCGGCCGAAGAAGCGGAAAGTGCTATTGTGGAAGTTCGGCAGGAAGATAAAACCATTCGCGATTTTGTAATTCCAACCCAAGACTACGGCCAATTTTTTGACGGCAAAGTTATGGATTTTTTTTCAATTTCCGCAATTCATCCGCACGGTGTAGTGAGTAAGGAAGTGGATCTGGCTTTACGAAAAAATACCCACATGTTGATTGCCGGGCCAAACGGCATTGGTAAGTCTACCATGCTGGAAAAAATCGCCTCTGGCGGAGCCGGAGGTGCCCCGAGCGATAAGCGAGGGGTCTCTCCCTTGGGCTTCTCTATTGCCAAAGATATTAAAATCGGATATTACAAGCAGGATTTTTCCAACTTTTCCGCCAGAGGCGGATCCGCCTCTGGCGGAGCGCAAAAAGCATTTGACGCGCTAAAAGAGGTAATGGAAAAGTTTGATGAGCATAATTTGCGCGCCGCGGCCGCCGGGTTTTTATTGGACGGCAAATTGTTGGACCACAACATCGCGGCTCTCTCCGAAGGACAAAAAGGTTTGCTGGCTTTTTGTCGGCTTATGCTCATGAAGCCGGGGCTGTTAATTTTAGACGAGCCTACCAACCATATTAATTTTCGTCATTTGCCGATTATAGCAAAGGCCTTAGATGCCTATGAAGGTGCTTGTATAATGGTTTCCCATACTCCGGAATTTGTTTCTCAAATTCGTATTGACGAAACAATAGATTTAAGCGCACTATAAAGTATTGATTAAATTAAAACATCCCACTTTTTTAAAAAGTTGGGATGTTTTGTTATCGGGTTTATCTGTTTAAATAAGTAATGGTTAGCTGTAGCACAGTGGCAAAGCTGACCCAGAGCAAATAGGGAATTTGAATATAAGCTATCCAGCGGGTGTGGGGGTAAATTGCCACCATGGCCCAAATAAGTGTAATCAGCACCAGGAGGATATCAGCTGCCGCTAAAAGGTTATTTTTTAACCCAAACTGGATTGGTGTGAAGATAAAGTTAAACAGTAAATTTAAGGCAAAAGGCAAGGCCACTAAATAGGGGATTTGTTTTTGCCAAACCATTAAAAAGACTTTGCCGAAAGAGATAGCTATAAATATATAGAGGAAAGTCCAAACTGGCCCAAACAGCCAAGAGGGTGGAGACCAAGATGGTTTTATTAATTGTGAGTACCAGTTGTATGCTTGCATGGTTTTTGTGTTTAATATTAAATCAAACAGTTATTGATATTGAATATACAGTGGAATCGGACTGAGCTTAAGTAGTTGCTCCGGGGTTAATAATCCTAGTCCCACAGCATCATTTTTGTAAAATATTTTAAACCCGGTAAATTGTACCGGTTCTTTATAAATGTATTGTTTGTAAGTATTGAGCTTGGCTCCTTGACCGCCAAAGCCATCCATATCCATAACTATTTGTACTTCCGGTAAAGTGCTAATCGCTTTGTAGTTTGTCAGCATCGGTTTTGTGAAGCGGTGGATAACAAGAATTTTTGGGGGTAGGTTATTTTCGGAAACAATTTTCGCTAAAAAGCCGGAGGCAAAATTTACATCCGCGGCATCCAGCGAGCCAATAACGGTTCCCGGGCGGGCGCCGGTCTTCATGGAAAATTCCGGATCGATTCCCAAATGCACGTTGGGGAGTTTTAAATATTTTTCCAAAACAGGAATTTCTGTTTGTACGTCACTCAAGCCTAGCTGAATATCCAAAAATACAAGAGCTTTATTTTTTTTCGCCATTTTTAAAACTTTGTCTATTTCCGTATTCGGCATGCGAGCGCGGTATTTGCCGTCCTTACCCGGACCGGCCTGAGCCACCACTGCAATATAGTGCAAAGCGGGGATTGCCGGAGTAGCGGGGTCGGCTTCTTCCCATTTTTTAATTTCTACATCCAACCTTCTTAAAACTTCCTCTTCCGAATACTCTCCTAAAATTCCCATGTTCCTGGAATACAAATTGCCGTAATAAGCCACAATGCGGTTAAAAGGCAAAATTGCCCCGGCCAATGGGTAAACAGTTTTTACCGGCCATAAATTGGCAGCTGTAGATGTGGTTGTAGATGAGTTGTTGGCAATCGCAAGTAGTTTTTTATCGTACGCAACAGAATCAAAAGTAGGCGTCAAGGGATTTTTCAGGATTTCTTTTGGCTCAGTAACAAAATCATTTTTTATTAGAGCGATTTGCCTGATTTTAAATATATTTGTTGTGATATAGATTAAACCAAAAGCCAAGACAAATATAATCAGCCCCATAATAATTCGGGGGTGTTTTGACTTTGGGTTTGGATTTAAATCGTCAACCATATTTTTGTTATTTTAATATATTTTGCACGCGGCCGACTTGACCATCGGTTAATCGTACCTTTATCCCGTGAGGATGGAAAGGGGAGTTGGTTAAAATTTCCGCCACCTCTCCGCGGGTAAGCTTGCCGGTTTTTTGGTCGGCTTTTAATACCACTTCCACTGTTTGGCCGATTTGAATTTCGTTGCGATTTTGTCCAGTCATAAAATAGACTTGTTGCTTAATAATTTTTTGAAATAAAATATGATATTTCAGACAAAACCGCAGTTTATAAATTTTGATGTTTAACCGTGGTTAAGCGGAGAAATTTTTAACAAGGTTTTGGCGAAAGAGCATATTTTGGGCGAAAAATTATTAAGCAACAAGTCTAATGTAAATTTACTAATTCAATTATACCACTTAATTTAAAAATGAGCCGCTTGCGGTGAGGCAAGCGGCTAGTGTTGGAAGGCTTCACCTGGTTGCCTAGACCAAATCGATGTTGGTTGTGGCAGAAGGGAATCTTGCTAGTTGTTGTCTTACGTCTTCGGGGACCCGAGTAATAAGTTCGAGTGGAAGTTGAGACGCGATGTCATTTTTTTCTCCTAGGTCAACAGCGATGTTGTAGACCTCGGGAATTTCCAAACGTATGCCTTCGGCGGCAAAACGAAACTTGAGCAGTGCAGTTTGGTCGTTCTGGTTTGAGGCGCGAATAACCGCACACTCCGGGTCTCCATACCGGAAGTAGAGCAGTGGTTTTTCTCGCTGCACTTCCGTGGCTTCGCCCTTTAGCAAAGGCCAGAGGTCAACTCCGTCTGACTGACCCCGATGGGGATCATCAGCTGAGTAACCGGCAATTGAGCACAGGGTTGAATTCAGATCAAGCATCGAGCTCAAATCGTCGCACGTCTGACCCGCCGGAATTACTCCAGGAAATCTGACAATGAGCGGCACGCGAGTACCGCCTTCATAGCTCCTATACTTCCCGTCCTTCAAATTTCCATTGTTTCCTCTTTGTCCATCCGGCTGGGTTTGGTCTGCGCCGTTGTCACTGGTAAAGAAGATGATGGTGTTCGTACCCAACGCGCTCAACACTTGGCCTACCGCATTGTCCAGTTTCATAATTACATCACTGTAAGATGGCTCCACGGGAACGTGCGGGGCAGTGTAGGCAAGGTACAGGAAGAAGGGATTGCTTTGATCTTGCACTTGCGCGATGAATTCCAAAGCGTCCCCTGTGAGCCGCCCTGTCAGGTTCTTGCGTTCACCATCGGGAAACTCCACGACATCAACCCCGTTGTCATAAAAATTTGGGCTCATGTCGTTTGAATATGGAATTCCGCGAGAGAAATCAAACCCACGACTTAAGGGATGAAATTCCGAATCGCGGTAATTTCCGCTCGGGGCATAGTGGCCTAAGTGCCACTTGCCAACATGACCGGTAAAGTAGCCTTTAAACCTCAGTCTGTCAGCAATAGTTGCAACTGCCGGTAGTCCAACAATTGTTTCGGGAAATATCACGCTGTTTAGAGCGCGAACCCCGAGACGCTGAGCGTACCTGCCGGTAAGTAAGGCCGTTCGTGAGGCGCTACACACCGGGGCCGCTGACTCATGGCAGGTAAAGCGCATGCCACCGTATGCCAGCGCGTCGATGTTGGGTGTTAGGACGCGTCCGCCGTAACAATTTAAGTCGCCATAACCTAAGTCGTCAGCCAGAATAAACACAATATTAGGCGGTTGTTCGGGCAACCACAGACCCGAGGCCGCTTGCATAAACTTCCGCCTGCTCCAGTGAGGGGCGTTATTTGCTATCTTCAAGATAACACCTCCTTGGTGTTGGCTTGATGAAGTTATACCTTTCTTAGGGTGAGTTGTCAAACTGTAAAGTATCAATTTTTTAATGACAAATTTTTATGGGCCGCCCTCCTTTTATTCCCTCCTTTTAT
>CAYIHW010000051.1:0-2094 GCA_964363335.1 uncultured Candidatus Saccharibacteria bacterium | reverse complement strand
CCCTCCTTTTATTCCCTCCTTTTATGGGCCTATTTACAAAATTTCTAAAGTGTGCTATAATATAAATAGTCTTTAGAAAGACTTAAACCAAAATCAGTTTAAGCCTTTCCCGAAAACAAGAAACAAAAATAGGCCAAGTCCGCGCAAAGCGGACAGGGCAAAAAATAACGCTTGTTAAATTATCCAAAAGTTTTCGCTTTGGGATTGTTTAATGGGAGAAAAACAAAAACAAATGGCAAAATTTAAAGAACACATCAAAAGACACACGCAAAAAGTTGTTCATGTCAGCAGGCATGTGCACAGGCACCTGAAAGCCCCAATCCACGCCATGGTCGGCTGGTGGGCGGTAAGTGTGTCTTTATTAATAGCCCTTACCATTGTTGGCACGGGGGTAGATGCTTTAGCCCAAACCGCCAGCAGTACGGGAGAAATGCTCCCGCCGCCCCTTACCCAGCAACTGTTGGGCCAGCCTCCTGTGGATGGACAATCCCAACCCGGCATGCAGTCTCCCTCAGGCGGCAATTTCCAGCCCATGCGGCCAGTTGCGCCTTGCGAGCCCGGAAAACCTTGCGCGCCGCCGCAAAACGGCAACCCTGGCCAGCCTGGGAGCCAGCCAAATGGTTTTAATGATGGCCAAATGGGAGAGCCAAACAACGGACAAGGCCAGCAAATGGACGAGCAAAGATTTGAAATGATGAAAAGAAATCTGAAGCAGTTTACCAGGGAAGTAGTCCGCATAAAAACGCAAATTCAGTCTTTGCAAAAAAAAGGCGTTAACATTCCGGTGGAACTGTCGGGGGCAATAGCCCAAATGGACGCCATAGCGGAAAAGATCAAAAACGCCGAAAATGCGGATGCTATTGAGGACGACATGAATGATTTTCAGGACGCTACCAATACTATCCGGGAATGGATGCCCAAACTCGGACGCATGGCTCAAATGCCGCAAATGTTCAAACAGGCGGAAAAGGAAATCAGCAAGGCGGAAAAGGCCTATGCCAGCGATGCCAAACGGATTAAATCTTCCAAAATAGATTTAAACGACTTGCTCGCGGAATTCCGCAAGGCCATTGATGAGCAAAAGGGCGTGTTAGACCAGGTTAAACAGTTAAGCGGCAACGACCCGGAAAAGGCCATTGACGATTTGCAAGATAATTTCTTCGGCAACATGGACAATATGTGGGAAAAAGAGCGCGTAATTCAGATGGCATTAAATATCAAGCAGGGGATTAGCCAAATGTCCCGCGAAATGAAAGACGCGGATAAGCTGATAAAAAAATTGAAAGCCAAAAAGTTGGATACCGGCGAGCTGGAACAGCTGCTTGCCCAGGCCAAAGCGGAGCTTGAGCAGGTTAAAGTTTTGGCCGCGGCCAAACCCATTGATCCGGAAAGCTTGATGGATCAAATAGAAAAAATGATGGACATAAAACAGGAATTCGGCGATAAAGTCCAGGAGCTGACCGGCGATACCGGCTACGCAATGCCGCAGCAGCCTCAAGGCCGGAATTTCCAGTTTAATACGCCTTCCGGCTTTATGATGTCTAATTCCGGACCGGGTGGCCAAGGAGGCGGTTTTGGCCAGCAAGGCCAAGGCCAGTCAGGCCCAACTTGCCGGATAAATGGAGTGGAAGTGCCGGGCAAGTGCGAGGACTTACAGAGGAGTTCAAATTAATAATGGGTCTGTTGCCAAACGCCATTTTGACTGCAATTTCAGAATTTTGGCGGCTTGTCCCAAAAAATTTATCCGCTTAACTCAAGGTTAAACATCAAAATTTATTTGTGCCAATCCGCTCAAAATTCTGAAATTTCGTCCTAAAAGCGCATTTGGCAACAGACCTTAATCCAAAAATTGACCGTTAATAAATAAACAAAAATCCTGCCTTCACGGCAGGATTTTTGTTATGGCTCAACAATCCGTCAACCGTGTTTGAAAACCAAACTTATATGGAAGAATTGAGCAGTGAAATCAGGGTAATTTTAAACTTACAGAAAGATGGGTTATAAAAATTAGGACAGAGTGCTGTCTGGGTGGATGCGGGTTTATTCGCGACGTAGAGCGAGTCCGGCCATTTATGGCCGAGCGAGCCGAGGAGC
>CAYIHW010000050.1:0-7537 GCA_964363335.1 uncultured Candidatus Saccharibacteria bacterium | reverse complement strand
TGTTATTCCTGCCTACAACGAAGAAAATAATCTTAAACTTTGTTTGGATTCCATAATCGCGGAAACCGCGGGCAAAAATATTGCCGGTGAAATTATTGTGGTCAATAACGCCAGCACCGACCAGACCAGAAATATTGCGCAAAGCTATAAACAGGTTAAAGTGGTGGATGAACCACGCAAAGGTATAAGTTTTGCGCGCCAAGCCGGCTTTAAGGTTGCCACCGGAGACTTAGTGGCAAATTTGGATGCCGATACCATTATGCCCAAAGGCTGGCTGGATACAGTGGAAAAATTTTATTTGGAAAAACCGAACCTGGTTTGCTTAAGCGGCCCGCATGTATTTTACGATATGCCGAAATGGTTTAATCGCGGTGTCTCGGTCTACTACTATATAGTGTACGGGCTGTATTGGATAAATAGGTTTGTGTTGCGCAACGCTTCTATGGTGCAGGGTGGAAATTTTGTGTTGCGCCGCAGTGCCTTGGAACAGATTGGCGGGTTTAACGAAGGGTTTGATTTTTATGGGGAAGACGCGGACATTGCCCGCCGGATGAATAAAGTGGGGGATGTAGTGTTTACTTTGCGCCTGCCAATATTTGCTTCCGGCCGCCGGGTGCGTGCCGAAGGATTTTTTGCCACCCCCTTACGCTACGGTTTAAATTATATGTGGACAGTGTTATTCGGCCGACCCTTTAATAAAAAGCACGCGGATATTAGATCCGGCTAAAAAGCTTTTAAAATACAAATGAGAAACATAGACGGGATAAGTAAAATAAAATCAACAAAGGTAAAATCCATCGTTGGGAGTTTGACTGAACGTAAAAATCAGTCGAGTCCGGAAGTTTTTTACACCGGGTATTTTGTACCGCCTCAGCTGAGGGAAAAGAATATACCTGCCCGCCATCTGCTGGAGCCTCAGGCGACTGCAGGCGGGGCATATAGCATTAAGCTGAAAATCCAGCAACAGGTTCACATTTCATCAGATCTTTTGATAAAAAAGTTTACCCGGGCAACGGCGGAATTAAAAAGATTTAACAGTTTAAAAAAAGCAGTGCCAATTTATGCTCTTATTGTGGCATTGTCTTTAGCTTTTAGCGGCGGCGCTTGGGCGGCATTAAATACCCAAACTACCGAGGCACAAAATATTGAACAAATTCAAGCTGGATCAGTCCCGTTTGAGGCCGCCGGTAATTTGGGGCCCATAAGTAATGTGTCCAATGACGTACTGTTTAATATGACCATTGGCCAGTTGGAAAATTATTTAAATTCTATTGCCGAGCAGAATCGGCAAATGCAGGCGGCAGAGCGCATGGCTTTGCGTAAAGAAAAATTACGCGCCTATTTAACATCCAAAAAAACTTCGTTTGTTGAAGCCACCGATATTATTGCCGAGCAAAAACACTGGAAATTAATTTTGGCCATTTCGTTTGCCGAAAGCACTTTTGGCCGGAATTGCGTAGACAATAATTGCAGCAACATTGGGGTGAAACCCGGCCACGAGTATTGGCGAAAATATGATTCACTCGGCGGTTGGGTAAAAGATTTTAATAAGTTACTGGAACGCAAATATAGTGACTGGACGTTGGAGGAAATGAACGGTGTTTATGTTCAACCAAAAAACCCCAATTGGCTAATGGCCACCAGGCAAGTGCTGGAAGATTTACAGGAGCTGGGAATTGAATAATTTAAAGATTTAAAAATAGAAAGATTAAAAGATTAAAGAATTGCTATGCACAATTACAAAAAAATTATTTTAGCAACTGCCGTATTAAGTATAATATTTTTTACCAATCAGGCGGTGAGCCAAAATATTAAGTTAAACCCAATTAAGCCGGGCGCAAAATCGGCAATTCAAATTACCGATGAACAGCAGGCCATATTGGCCGTGCGCAAAGCCAAAGCCTCGGTAGTAAATATTTTAGGCTTAAGCAAATCCGTTCCCACAGTGCCTTCCACCGGTATTAGTATTAATGTGCCGGCGCAGGCCGAAGTATCGGGCACCGGAATAATTCTGGAAGCGGACGGACTCATAGTGACCAATAACCACGTGGTCGAAGAATTAAATATGGATTATTGGGTAATTTTGGCGGACGGTAAAAGATTCCCGGCTAAAATTTTAGCTCTGGATAAGTTTGACGACGTGGCTTTTATAAAAATTGAAAGCTCGGGCCTAACTCCAGCCACGCTAGGGGATTCCGACACGCTAGAGACCGGGCAAACCGTTTTTGCCATTGGCAACTCTTTGGGGCGCTACCAAAACAGCGTTACTCGCGGCGTGGTCTCCGCGCTTGGCCGGGCGTTAAGCGAAGTAGACGGGTCCGCTCCCCGCATCCACAACTTAATTCAAACCGACGCGGCCATAAGCAACGGCAACAGCGGCGGACCGTTAATTAATTTGGCCGGCGAAGTAGTGGGGCTAAATACGCTAATGGATACCGGCGGGTATTCGTTAAATTTTTCCATTCCAATTAATATTGTAAAAGAAACTCTGCAACAAGTGAAAGCTTTTGGAAAAATTTCCCGGCCGTTTTTAGGGGTACAATTTAAAACCATAGACCAGGCTGATAAGTTGTCTAAAAATTTAACCGTAGACAACGGCGCGATTATTAGCGCTGTTTCTCCAAACACCCCGGCGGCTTTGGCTGGAATTAAACCCGGGGATATTATTATCTCTGTTAACGGCCATGTTTTGGGTTTTAATAAAGAACTGGATTCAGAAATTCAAAAGTATCAAGCCGGCAGCCAAGTGATGTTTAAAATTTTACGCGGAAAAGAAACTTTGGAATTGCCGGTAATACTCGGAGAGTACAAGTAGATAGTATATTAGAACAAATGAAAGACCTCGCCTTTTTAAAAAAAGAGCGGGGTCTTTCATTTACGCCGGAATATATTAAAGGTTGACAGTTTATGGGTAAAAAAGTATAGTTACTTAAGACCCCCCAGAGGGGGGTAGCAGCAAAATTTCAAATAACAAATAACAAATTTCAAAAATGGGAACAGAGAAGAATAAACAAGGGGTAATAAAGCGGGTGCATTATGCCCAAGGGCATTTAAAGGCCGTGGAAAAGATGATTAGCGAAGGCGCTTATTGTTTGGATATTATTAACCAAAACCACGCGGTTATTGAGGCCCTAAAAAAAATTAACCAGATGATCTTAGAAGGTCATTTGGGGATTTGCGCATGGGACGCGGTGAATAGTAAAAATTCCAATAAGCGCAAAGCGGCAGTGTCTGAACTCTTAAAACTTTATAGTAAACAAAATTAAAAGATATATTAATATGAACAATGAAATCAAAAATGTAATAATTATCGGTTCCGGCCCAGCCGGATTAACGGCGGCTATTTATGCAGGCCGGGCAGAGTTAAAACCATTAGTTATCGCCGGCCTTAAGCCGGGTGGGCAATTAATGGACACCACGGAAGTGGAGAATTTTCCGGGGTTTATTAATGGTGTTATGGGCCCGGAACTCATGGACAATATGAGCAAGCAGGCTGAAAGGTTCGGTGCAACAATTTTGCCGGAGAATGTGGAAAGTGTGGATTTTTCCGCCAAACCTTTTAGAGTGAAAACCGGAAAAGGCGAATATTTAGCCAACAGTGTAATAATCGCCACCGGCGCTGAAGCCAACTGGCTCGGCCTGCCCGGCGAACAGCGATTGCGCGGTAAAGGCGTTTCGGCCTGCGCTACCTGCGACGGCTTTTTCTTTAAAGGCAAAGAAGTGGCGGTAATTGGCGGGGGAGACTCGGCTATGGAAGAAGCCAACTTTTTAACCAGGTTTGCCAATAAAGTTTATATTGTCCATCGCCGGGCGGAATTTAAAGCCTCCAAAATAATGTTAAAACGCGCGCAAAACAACCCAAAAATTTCTTTTGTGGCCAACGTGGCAGTTTTAGATGTGTTGGGAGAAAATTCCGTTGAAGGATTAAAGATTAAAGATAATGTGTCCGGTGTTGAATCTGTCTTGCCATTGCAAGGAGTATTTTTGGCCATTGGACATACCCCGGCGGCCAAGATTTTTGCCACTGCCGGCGTAGAGACTGACGCCAAGGGTTACATAAAAGTACAAAACAATACCCACACTAATATTGAGGGCGTGTTTGTGGCGGGGGACGTGAACGATCCGCGTTACCGCCAAGCCGTTACCGCCGCCGGTATGGGCTGTATGGCCGCGCTGGACGTGGAGAAATATTTAGCGGAGCAAGAACACGAAGTATAAAACTTGAAACATGAAACATGAAATATCAGGCAAGGTAATTCACGGAGAAAAGTACGGGCGGAAGATTGGTTTTCCGACTGCTAATTTGGACAGGCGCAGTTATTCGCGCCGGAAGCAAAATATTAAACTCGGCATTTATGCAGGATACGCAGAATTTAAAAATTCAAAATTCAAAATTCAAAATTATCCCGCAGGGATAGTAATTGGCCCGCTTGATAAGCATCATTTACCAAAAATTGAAGCGCACCTTATTGGCTTTAAAGGAAATCTATATGGTATATACTTAAATATATACTTAAATATATACTTACGGCCGTTTAAAAAATACAAAAGCGAAGCCGAGCTCAAAATGCAGATTAAAAAAGATATTAAACAAATTACCAATTTCAAATATCCAATTTCCAACTAATGACAAATATCAGAAGTTTGGGAATTGGTAATTGGGTATTGGATATTTTTTAGAATAATTAGGTCAATTAGGTTAATTAGAAATTTTATCTTTATGACTCGTAAAAAATTATCGCCATTCATTGTTTTTTTAGCCTCCTTGCTGTGGGCAGGGGACGGTCCGTTTCGAAAACCATTGCTCTTGGCAAATTGTTGGGACTTTGATATTATTGCTTTCGGTAACTTTACTGGTGTTAGCCGAAAGCCCGGCAATAGAAACATCATCTTAAGTTAAAATAGGATGTAATATATTTTTCAAAATAATTAATAATTTACAATGATCAATCCATTTAAGACAGCTCAGGCTCAGCTTTTACAAGCCGCGGAAATTGCCAAGTTAGATAGTAATAAAATTGAACAATTGCTTTTTCCTGATCGCTATGTAGAGGTTTCTATTCCGATAATGATGGATAACGGCAACCAGAAAATTTTTGTAGGGTTCAGGAGTCAGCACAATAATGCCCGCGGTCCGTACAAGGGCGGGATTCGCTACCACCAAGACGTAAATTTAGACGAGGTGCGTGCTTTGAGTTTTTGGATGAGTTTTAAAAACGCCGTGGTCAATGTTCCGTTTGGCGGCGGCAAGGGCGGTATTATTGTTAATCCGAAAGAATTATCTGCGGGGGAACTGGAACGTTTATCCCGCGGTTTTGTGCAAAAAATTTATCCGTTAATTGGGCCGGAAACAGATGTGCCGGCGCCGGATGTTAATACCAACGGGCAAATTATGGAATGGATGGTGGATGAGTACAAAAGAATTACCGGCCACCCGAAAGCCTTGGCCGCCTTTACCGGTAAACCGTTGGGTAAAGGCGGGAGCGAAGGCCGAGCCGAGGCCACGGGTTTTGGCGGCGTATATGTATTTGAAGAAGCTATAAAAAATGCATTGGGCGGAGTAGTCGCCGGCGGCAGTGTTGCCTTGCAAGGTTTTGGCAACGTCTCCAGTTTTTTTGCCGAAGCGGCACAGGGATTAGGCTTTAAAGTTGTGGCGCTGTCAGATTCCAAGGGTGGAATTTACAATGAACAGGGACTGGATTTAACTGCTGTTGCCGCGCATAAAAAACAAACCGGCAGTTTAACAGATTTTGCCGGGGCTAAAAATATTACCAACGCCGAACTGCTGGAATTGCCGGTAGATGTTTTAGTGCCGGGCGCGTTAGAAAATGTATTGACCGCGGACAACGCGGAAAAAGTAAAAGCCAAATTAATTGTGGAAATGGCCAATGGCCCGACTACGCCGGAAGCGGACGCTATATTTGCCAAAAGGAACATTCCGGTCATTCCTGACATTTTGGCTAATAGTGGCGGTGTTTGTGTGAGTTACTATGAATGGTATCAAAATATGAATAATGAAGCCTGGAGCAAGGAAGATGTTTTGGAAAAACTTTCCAAGCAAATTAAACAAGCCTTTAACGACGTTTACGAGTTGCAGAAAAAATACAATACTACTTTTAGAAATGCCGCTTATGTCTTGGCGGCACAGAGGATAATTGATAAAATGTAGCAAGTAGCATGTATTAAGTATTAAGCGGGGTCGCGGCTAAAAGAGCCGCGACCCTTTTTTAAATGCTATAATTGTATTGTGTCTATATACTTTATACTAACTACTAACTACTAACCTATGCACGACATTATAATTATCGGTTGCGGGCCTGCCGGCATGGCCGCGGCGCTGACCGCCGTAAAATTAAAATTAAAAACTTTGCTGGTGGCAAAAGAATTTTTTGTATTGACAACCGGCGCGGAAGGTTTAACTTTTTTTGATATTAAAAAAATGTATAAAGCCGTTTTAGGCGCCACAGAAAGTTCCGGACAATTTTTAGAATTGCATTTAAAGCAGGAAGTGGTGTCTCTGGAAAAAAATGTGATTAGTTTTTCCGTGGAAACCAAATCCGGCCAAATTTATTACGGCAAAAGCGCCATTGTTTGCAGCGGTGAGAATCCCATGAGTCACGAAGGCAACACGGCGTTTGATTTAACCGCGTATAAAGATTCTAAAAATAAAATTAAAGTGGATTCGCAAATGGCAACCAATGTCCCCGGGCTTTTCGCCGCCGGCAGTGTCTTATCAAGTTTGCCCGGAAACACCATTACTTCAGCAGGGGAAGGGGCAAGGGCTGTGTTGTCTGCCAAGGTTTTTTTAAAAAGTTAGCAATATGTTATAATGGAAGGGCAGAGCTAACAAATTGGTTATGAATGTTGTGTTTCCACAATACGCAGATGCAGTAGATAAACTTCAGACCGGTTTTGTATTAATTGTTGTTCGCGCTCCTTAAGCCCCAAAAAGGTCAGAGGAGTATTTTTTTGTCCACAAACCAAAGGAGGTAAAATGGGCTCATCCCTGTCCGTAGTTCGCCGAGATAATCGGCGAGCCCCTCATATTCGTATGGCACCGGATCCGCCGGCAGATGATTCGATGATTAGACAGTCTACCACTGACTTTAGGCCCCCTCGAGCCGAAAAGCCAAATGGCTCTAATCATGGGACTGCCACGAAGACTCATAAGCCCGCAAGATCGTTTGCGGCACGGCACGGGGTCATAGACCCCAGGGGTATTACTTAGGCCATAGTATTTTTGCCGAGCTTTGTTGGCTCGGCAGGTATCAACGCCCAAATAGAAAGGGGAACTTATATGTTCACCAGGCATGGATATTCGTTCAAACGAAGGGGGGTGGTATCCTAGTCTCCGCTCCGGCCAACGGCTTACCGGAATTGAGTCCGAGCAACTAAATCCTTAGTTGCTTTAAAGGCTCAAAATTGGCTCCCAAACTTCGTCAGAAGTGTCCGGGAGCCTTTAAAATTGCCTTTAAAATTGCATGTAGCAATTCAGCAAAATGTCCGCTTATCTATTCAGCTCCATGACCTCGGAGAG
>CAYIHW010000049.1:0-8113 GCA_964363335.1 uncultured Candidatus Saccharibacteria bacterium | reverse complement strand
GGCGGCAATAAATAATAATCAACCATTGGTGATTATTAACAAAACCGGCAAGGCAACCGCAATTGAGGTCTTGGGCTTGGCAGAAAAAATAAAAGGGGTAGTGTTGGAAAAAACCGGCTTGTCTTTGCAATTTGAGCCGGAGTTGATTGGATTTTGATTGTCTGATAAAATTAAGTATAGATAATTTTGGAAAATTAATGTGTCTGTAAACAGGCGCGAGAATAAAAATAAGGGTCAGTTGCCCAAATGGGCTTTTTGATGCAAAATAAGATGGCTTGAGAAAAATTTTCAAAACAAATTTTGATGTTTACCTAAAAGGTAAGCGGATAAATTTTTTTGGGAATTTTGCCAAGCGAGCTTGTTTTGGGCAAAAATGACATTTGGGCAACTGACCCAATACAAAAATGAATTTTAACCTGAAAGCCACCAATACTACCGCCACGCCGGCAATAAAAAATTTTATAACCGAAAAATTGGAATCAATTGAAGTATTTTTGAAACCGGAAGATAAAGTAAGAGTGGAAATTGAAGTCGATAAAAAACGCACCAAGGAGCCTGCCTTTAGAGCGGAAATAGACATTCAACCGCGCGGATATTTTGCGGAGGCCCGGGGAATAGACATTTATGTCGCTTTTGATATAGTTATGGGTAAAATTAAAGAACAGTTAACCAGAAACAAAGATAAAAAAGTTAGCATGCGCAGAAGGCGTCTAAAAGTGAAGTAGAAGTGAAATAATCTTTAAAACACCCGGCCCTTTTATTAAAAGAGCCGGGTGTTTTTTAATAGAATTTTTTTAGAACGGTTTGGAATCCGCCTTTTTTATTGGCCAATTCTCGGCTTCCTCTAGAAACTGTGGCTACGCTGACTTTGAGTTTTTTTGCAATTTCCCTGTGAGTAACGCCTGCTTTGATCATCTTTACAATTTGCCAGCGAACCGCCAAGGCTTGCCCGTAAATAAGGAGTGGAAAATGAGAGAGATCGAAATCGGCGGCTGTTTCCGATTGAAGAAAACGTTTTGGAAGATTCCGGCCGGAACCCCATGCCGGATTTTATCCATTGACGCCACCGGCATCACGATGGAGTTTGCCTTCACCGGAGATGTAATTCTGCGAAACATAGCCAGATCCGTGTCTTTTTCCGAATTTGCCGGCCTTTTAAAGCCGGCAAGAAAGACAAGCTTTGGGCCGCCATAACAATATTTGGCGGCCTTTTCAACATCAACAGTTTTTGGTATAATTTAACCACTGTTTTAACAAGGTTAATTGAGATATTTTGCTTAATTGAAAGGATATAAATGTCATTTTTTTATAAATTTTTTGGCGGGGAAAGCACAGCGTCGGAAAAGTATGCCGGAAGTCTCGCGGAAGTAAATTCATACAAAGAAGAAACCGCGGGTTTAAGTAAAGAGCAGATTCAAAAAGAAATCCAAGAGTTTAAAGTTGAAATAAAAAAGTTAGAAGCCGACAAGGAAATTTTTGAACACCTGCGCGAAATTGCCCCGCGTGTTTTCGCGCTTACCAGAGAAGCCGCCAAGCGCTCTATTGGGCAGTTTCATTACGACGTCCAAGTTATTGGCGGGTTTGTGCTAGCCGACAGCAAAATCGCGGAAATGAAAACCGGTGAAGGGAAAACCTTAACAGCCACTCTGCCGTTGGTCTTATTCTCTTTAGCCGGCCGTGGCGCTCACTTAGTTACGGTTAACGATTATTTAGCCAGGTGGCAAGCTTCGTTATTGGGTCCGGTCTACAAATATCTTGGTCTTTCCACGGCTTCCATTCAGCATGAGGCGTCTTTTATATTTGACGACAGTTACCAACCGGAAGCGGCGGAAATCGAACAAATCGAAGGTGAAACCCAAGGACTGGTTATGGATGTTAAACACATGAAGCCGATTTCCAGAAAAGAAGCTTACACGGCGGACATTACTTACGGCACTAACAACGAATATGGTTTTGATTTCCTGCGAGATAATATGGTGCAGAATGTAAATCAGCTGGTACAGCGTGAATTATTTTTTGCCATTGTGGACGAAGTAGACAGTATTTTGGTTGATGAAGCCCGTACCCCGTTAATTATTTCTTCGCCCGACAGCGAGCCAACCAGCAAGTATTACGACTTTGCCAAATTAGTCAGCCGTTTAAATGAGCAAACCGATTATACCGTGGACGAAAAGCATAAAGCCGCCAGTTTGTCCGACGCGGGCATTTCCAAAATTGAGGAAATTCTAAAAATTCCAAATATTTACGACACCTCCAAAGGAGTTACCACTATTCACCACATTGAGCAGGCTCTTCGAGCCATGACCCTATTTAAAGTTGACCGGGATTATGTGGTTAGGGAAGGCGAAATAATTATTGTGGATGAATTCACCGGCCGGCTGATGTTTGGCCGCCGATACTCTGAGGGGCTTCACCAGGCCATTGAGGCGAAAGAAAATGTAAAAATCCAAGCCGAGAGCAAGACTTTAGCAACCATCACCTTTCAAAATTTATTTCGGTTGTATAAAAAATTATCCGGCATGACCGGAACCGCGAAAACAGAAGAAGAAGAGTTCTTTAAAATTTATCAACTTACCGTTGAACAAGTGCCGACCAATAAGGACATGGTGCGCAAAGATTTGCCGGATGCGGTATATAAATCTGAAGAGGTAAAATTTAAGGCCATTGCCTTGGAAGTTAAAGCTCGACATAAAAAAGGCCAGCCCGTGTTAATTGGTACCGTAAGCATTGCCAAAAACGAAATGCTATCAGATGTATTAAAACAGGAGGGTTTGAATTTTGAATTGTTAAACGCTAAAAACCACGAACGCGAAGCGCATATTATTTCTCAAGCCGGACGCCCGGGGCAAATTACCTTGGCTACCAACATTGCCGGACGCGGAGTAGATATTTTGCTGGGTGGAAACCCCATTGATCAGGATGAAGCCAAAAAAGTGCGTGAGGCTGGGGGGTTGCACATTTTAGGTACTGAACGGCACGAGTCGAGGCGCATAGACAACCAGTTGCGCGGTCGTGCCGGACGCCAAGGCGACCCCGGGTCTTCCCAATTTTTTGTTTCCATGGAAGATGATCTAATGCGGTTGTTCGGCGGTGAACGAATGAAAAGTTTGATGACCAAAATGGGTATGCCCGACGACCAACCAATAGAACACGGCATGGTGTCCAAGAGTATTGAGCAAGCGCAAAAGAAAATTGAAGGCTTGAATTTTGACACCAGAAAACATGTGCTGGAATTTGATGATGTGTTAAACCATCAGCGCAATATAATCTATAAAAAACGCCGCGGGTTTTTGGCCGGAACGGAAGAAAGTAAAAAGAGTAATTTAAAAGAAGAAATTTTGGAAATCGCCAAAACTGAATTGGGCGAAGCGGTAAGCTTTCACTTAAACCAAGTGGACGAATCCGGCGGGAAAAAAGAAGACTGGGACAATTTGTTTAAGGGCATCGGCACCATCATCCCGATTGATCAAAAACTAATAGACACGGCAAAAGAAGCGGCCAAAAATGCCGCGGACAAAGAATTCGCCATTACTGATGTATTTTATAAAGCTGTGGAAGATTATTGGGAAGTGAAAGAAAAAGAAATGGGTAAGGAAGTATTTGAAGGAGCCCAGCGATTTGTGGCTTTGCAGGCCCTAGACAACTTATGGATGGAACATTTGGACACTATGGATCATTTACGCGACTCTGTCCGCCTTCGCGGATACGGCCAGCGCGACCCGTTGGTGGAGTACAAAAAAGAAGGTTATATAATGTTCCAGAATTTAGTTAAGGAAATAAATAAGCAAATTATATATACCATATTCCACATTACCGTCCAGGTTAACCAGCAAGCAGTTCAGCAACAACCGCTAAAAGATTTAATCACCACTTCAGCTTCAGGGAGTTTCCAAGGCACTTCTGTAGATCCCAAATACGCCGGGGTTGGGCGAAATTACCCATGTCCTTGTGGAGCGATAAACCCCGATACAGGTAAACCATACAAGTTTAAACGCTGTGGGATGATAAATGCATCGTATCACAAAGGGTAAAAAGCTTGCCCCGTAGCGAACCACAGGTTCTGCTACTGGGGTTTAAAAAGTGCCATGGAAAAAATGCTTAATTCAAATTAATTAATTTACAAAGGAAAAATATGGGAAAAGATTATTTGAAAAAAGAACCAAATAAAACAGACAGAATAATATACGAATTGGCCATGGCGCAGAACTCCATGGAAAAGGGTTTATGGTCCACTTCCAGCTTGGTTATGGTTTTGGCTATGCTCACCAAACAAGAACCAAAAGAAATCGCCGCTTTAATGGTTAATGGCGATGAAAAATTAAGAGATTTTAGCACCAAGATTAACGAAGAAATTAAAAAGCTGGAAGCTGAAAAACATAAAGACCACGATCACGCCAAAGCAGAAGCCCCAACCATAGCCCAAGAGTCCAAAGCCTAAAATTAACACTGTTGCAAGTGGAGCTTAAACACAAAAATGCTTAAGTTTATTACCGGGAATAAAACAAAATTTAAAGAAGTTCAGGCGGCTCTGGCGCCTATTAAGGTTGAGCAAATAAATATCGACCTTCACGAAATTCAAGGAATAGACCCAAAAAAAATTATTGAACATAAGCTTAAAGAAGCATTTAAACATCACAAAGGCGAATTCATTATAGATGATAGTTCCTTGTTTTTGAGCTGTTTTGATTATAAGTTGCCAGGTCCTTTGATTAAGTGGTTTAATGACACAATTGGTACAAAAAAGATTTACGAGATGTGCGGAAAGATGGGTGATAGCAAAGCCATGGCCATAACTTACATTGGCTACGCCAAAAGCCCAAAAGAAATTAAATTTTTTGAAGGCAGCTTGAACGGCACAATCGTTGCCCCAAAAGGCAAATACAATTTCGGCTACGATCCGATTTTCCAGCCAAAAGGGAAAAACTTGACGCTTTCGGAAATGAAGGAGAAAAATGATTTTGAATTCAGCCCCAGGGGCTTAACATTGTTAAAGTTGAAAAAGTATCTATCAAAAAATCATTTGCCTTTTTCACGGCCGTGAAAAAGGCAAATGATGTGAATTTAAGATTTATAAAAAATGAAACACGTAAGACTGCCATCACATATTAAACCCGAGCGCTACCGTTTATTTATAAAGCCAGACCTGAAAGGGTTTGTTTTTGAAGGCGAGGAGACGATTTATTTAACTTTGGGAAAATCAGTTAGCGAGATTACTTTGCATGCAAAGGAGTTGAAAATTTCCAGCGTTAATTTCAAAATATCCAATATCCAATATCCAATATCCAAGCAAATCCAAAATCCTAAGTCGCAAACAGTTACTTTTAAGTTTAAACGGAAAATTCCGGCAGGAAAAGGGGAATTGAGTTTAAAATTTAGCGGTATTTTAAACGATAAAATGCGGGGTTTTTACCGCAGTAGTTACAAGCACCAGGGTCAACAAAAACACATGGCTACGACCCAATTTGAGGCTACAGATGCCCGTAGGGCGTTTCCGTGTTTTGACGAACCTTCCCAAAAGGCCATTTTTGACGTGAGTTTAATGGTGCCGAAAAAAATGTCCGTTGTTTCAAATACGGTTGAATCGGAAGTTATGGAACACCAAAGCGAATACAAAACCGTCACTTTTGCGTCTACGCCAAAAATGTCCACTTACTTACTGGCTTTTATTGTCGGCGACTTGGAATACATAGAAGGCAGAGCGCGGAATCACGCGGAAAGAACTGGCAGCGCGGAATCACGCGGAAAGAAAAATCAAACAGGGACAATTGTAAGGGTGTTTACCACGCCGGGCAAAAAACATCAAGCCAAATTCGCCTTAGATACGGCAATACGCTGTTTGGAATTTTATAATCAGTATTTTGATATTCCTTATCCTTTGCCGGTATTGGATTTAATTGCCATTCCGGATTTTAACAGTGCGGCTATGGAAAACTGGGGCGCGATTACTTATCGCGAATCTGCGCTATTAGTAGATGAAAAAAATTCTTCCCTGTCTTCCAAACAATGGGTGGCCATTGTTATTGCTCACGAGGTTGCCCACCAGTGGTTTGGCAATTTGGTGACTATGGAATGGTGGACGCATTTGTGGTTAAACGAAGGGTTTGCCTCTTATATGGAATACTTATGTACAGATAAGTTATTTCCGAAGTGGATGATGTGGGAACAATATGTGGCGGCGCGCTTTAATACCGCGTTGGAGCTGGACGCGCTTTCCAATACTCACCCCATAGAAGTTGTCGTGCATTATCCGGAAGAAATTAGCGAAATTTTTGATGCGGTCAGTTATGCCAAGGGTTCGGTAATTATTCGCATGCTGGCGGAATATTTAGGCGAAAAAACTTTTCGCGACGGCTTGAGATATTATTTAAAAAAATATTCTTACCAAAATGCCTCCACGGTTCATTTGTGGGAAGCATTTGAAAAAGTATCCGGCAAACCGGTAAAAAAATTAATGCAAAATTGGACCGCTGCTTCGGGGTATCCGCTGGTGCGGGTAATTGAAGAAAAAAACCACTTAATTTTAAAACAATCCCGTTTTTATTCCAGCTCGGTATCTAAAAAACAATCGAAAGATGCCACGGTTTGGCAAATTCCAATCGCCGTGCAAAGCATCGGGGTAAAATCTAAAAAGTTTTTGCTGGGCGCAAAATCGCTCAAAATTCCAAAGAGCAAAGCTCATTGGGAAAAACTTAATGCCGGAGAAACTTCTATGTTTCGTACCGACTATCCGGCGCAAATGCTGGGGGCTTTAAGCCAGGGGTTAAAGACAAAAAAACTGTCCGCTATAGACCGCTTAGGTGTGGCGAGGGATGCTTTTGCCTTGGCGGAATCCGGCGATCTGCCGGTCGTTCAGGCTTTGGAGGTGGTGAAAAATTTGGAGCACGAAACCGACTATAACGTTTGGGTAATGGCGGCAATGGGTCTGGCTAGTGTTTCTGGAATTGCCAGAAATTCAAATAATTATCTCGGATATCAAAAATTTGCCTGCCAATTACTTCAAAATATTTTGCGCCAGGTCGGTTGGCAAGAAAAAGCCAATGAATCTAGTTCCGAAGTTTTACTTAGAAGTTTAATTTTACAGCAAGGCATAAAATGGGGTGATAAAAAAACAATTTCCTCGGCAAAAAAATTGTTTGCCGGTAAAACAAAACCCATTGTAAACATCCGCTCCGCGGTATATTACGCGGCCGCGGTAAGCGGTGGAAAACCTAAGCATACAAAATTTATTAAACTCTACACCCAGGAAAAACTGCAAGAAGAGAAAGATCGCCTGGCGAGAGCCTTGGCGCAATTTTCCAATCCGCACTTACTAAAAAAGACTTTAGAATTTGCCTTAAGCCCGGCCGTTAGAGACCAGGACGCTCCATTTATCATCGCGGCAGTTTTTAGAAATCCCATAGGCGCCGATATTGCTTTGGGGTTTGTGAAAAAACATTGGAATGAACTGCTAAAGCGTTATGCCTCGGGCTTGAGCATGATCTCCAGAATTATTAGTACCATGGATAATTTCTACACCGAAGAAAAAGCCAAAGAAATTGAAAAATTCTTTAAAACCCGCAAAGCCCCGGGCGCAAATCGTGCCATAAAACAAACTCTGGAAAAAATTCGTTCTCAAGCGGCTTGGCTTAAGCGCGACGGCCAGCATTTGGAAAATTGGTTATTAAAACAAAATGGAATTTAAAATTCAAGTAAGTATTTTATTATTTGTCTGCCTGATGCCGGTCAGAGTCTTTGCTCAATTAGCGCCTACTGATTCAGACAACGACGGTTTAAGCGATAGCGAAGAAACAAATATTTATCATACCAATCCGCAACTTCCAGATACGGACGGAGACGGATATTCCGACGGTGACGAAGTAAAATATAACTATGATCCAAATAATAATTTCGAGGACAAGCTGGAGAAAAAAATTGTGGTGGCGCTGGCCGACCAATCTTTAAGTTACCGGCTTGGTGATTACATAGTCGGTAGTTTTAAAATTTCCAGCGGTCTCCCTAAAACTCCGACCCCGACGGGAGAGTTTGAAATTCTGGCAAAAAAACCGCTGGTAAATTACAAGGGAATTGATTACAACTACAAAAATACTCGCTGGAATTTGCTGTTTAAAAAAGG
>CAYIHW010000048.1:0-8198 GCA_964363335.1 uncultured Candidatus Saccharibacteria bacterium | reverse complement strand
TATCCATAAAACCAATTTATAGAAAAATTTGGATGCTGTCAAATTCCAAACAATGTCAAAAACCTTTGTATTTTAGGCAAAAATGGAATAGAATTAAATAAACTAGCGACAAATAAAGCTTAGAGTGACTGCGACACCCTCCCCTAACCCCTCCCGTCCAGGGAGGGGAAGCGCCCATTTACGAGTTTAATCAGCATTGTATGCAATACCAAACTAAAAAAACTTTAAAGACTTTTTGGCAACATGCCTGGCGCTACAAGTGGCAGACGGTTGTAATTATTGGCGGGATTTTTGTCGTGGAAGGCTTGCAAACTTACACCCCGCTGTTTTATCGCGACTTGTTTAATTTACTTGCCGGCGGGAGGACGGAGCAAATTTTTAACCAAGCGGTGAAAATTATTTTAATTATTCTGGCTTTAAATTTATTCAGAATTATTTTATGGCGGATTCACAATTTTACCAACAACTATTTACAGCCCCGGGTCATGGCCGATTTAACCAACTCCTGTTACCAATATCTGCAAAAACATTCCTACAATTTTTTTAACAACAGTTTTGTCGGCAGTTTAATTACCAAAGTTAAACGCTACGAACGGTCATTTGAAATAGTGTCCGACCAGTTATATTACGACCTGGGCAGGTCCTTGGTGGACACATCTTTGGTTACCGCCGTATTACTGTGGCAGTATAGGACATTTGGATTTATTGTCGTGCTCTGGTGCATTGTATATTTAATGTTTTCCTATTTTTTTGCCCGCTATAAATTACCGTACGACATAAAACGCGCGGCGGCCGACACCAAAACCACCGCGCAATTAGCCGACAGCGTTACCAATAACTTAAACGTAAAATTATTTACCGGCTACGCACGGGAAAATGCGCGTTTTGCTAATGTAACAGAAACACAATTTATTTTACGTAAAAAAAGCTGGGACTTAGGAACCTGGGGCGATTTAATCCAAAGCGTTATGATGATTGCTTTGGAATTTGCCGGCATTTACTGGGCGCTAGCTATGTGGAGCCAAGGTAATTTATTGGTGGGTGATGTTGTGTTAATCCAAGCCTATTTGTTCCGCATTTTTGACAAACTCTGGAATACCGGAAAAAATATGCGCGCCACTTACGAGGCCTTGGCCGATGCCAATGAAATGACGGAAATTTTAAATACCCCGCACGAAATTCAAGACGTGGACAATGCTCAAAAACTAAATGTAACAAACGGTGAAATTAAATTTAACAGCATCACCTTTCAATACCACCGGGGGGTAAAAGTGTTAAATGAATTTAACCTGAATATAGCCCCAAAAGAAAAAGTCGCGCTCGTCGGCCCGTCCGGTGGGGGGAAATCGACCATAGTAAAATTGTTGTTAAGATTTTTAGACCTAAACGGCGGAGAAATTTCCATAGACGGCCAAAATATTTCACAGGCCACTCAAGACTCATTACGCGCCAACATTTCCCTAGTGCCCCAGGAGCCGATTTTATTCCATAGAAACTTAGCGGATAACATCCGCTACGCGAGGCCGGAAGCGACTGACGCGGAAGTAGCGCAGGCGGCGCGCTTGGCCCACGCCCATGAATTTATTGAAAGCTTTCCGGAAAAATATCAAACCCTGGTGGGGGAGCGGGGAATTAAACTTTCCGGCGGACAACGCCAACGCGTGGCTATTGCCAGGGCAATTTTAAAAAACGCGCCCATTTTAGTGCTGGACGAAGCCACCTCATCTCTAGACAGCGAAAGCGAACTGCTAATTAAAGACGCGCTAAAAAATTTAATGCGCGAAAAAACCGTCATTGTCATTGCCCACCGCCTTTCCACCATAATGCAAATGGACCGAATTGTGGTTTTGGAAAACGGACAAATTACCGAGCAAGGGAGCCACGAGGAACTACTCAAATCCACAGAAGGGACATATCAAAGACTGTGGGAAATCCAGGCCGGCGGTTTTGAACAAGCATAAAAATTTGATATAATTATTGGTACAATGTTGATGATGATGGCTTTACTTATACCCTAACTTTTTGCATCGGTAAAAACGTGGGAGATTGGCCGGCCGGAACCCTCAGTGCCACGCCGGACGGGGTAAGGTAAACCCGGAGGGGCGCTTTTTTATGCCGGATTTGTTATACTTATTTTATGCCCTTGCATAAATTAAAACTCGAAATAAGAAAACTGGCCAACCCCAAAAAAGCGAAAATTTTGGCGCGATTTTCCAAAACCGGCAAAGGCCAATACGGAGAAGGGGATGTATTTTTAGGAATTATGGTGCCCAATCAGCGCCAGATGGTCAAGCAATACTGGCGGGATTTAACCTTAGCCGATGTTGATGTGTTGCTTAAATCAAAATTCCATGAAGAAAGATTAATCGCCCTTTTAATATTGGTTAAAATGTTTGGGAGTTTTTGTCATCCTGAACTAGTTTCAGGATCCAAAAATGGATTCCGTCCGCCTCGGGCAGACGGAATGACAGCAAAAAAAATCTACAACTTTTACATCTCCCATACCAAACACATAAACAACTGGGACTTAGTGGATTTATCCGCACCAAACATAGTTGGGGAATATTTAATAGACAAAAACCGAGCCATTCTTTTTAAGCTCGCGAAATCCAAGAGCCTCTGGGAGAGACGAATTGCCATTTTGGCAACCTTTGCCTTTATAAAAAATCACCGTTCCAAAGATGCGCTTGCCATTGCTAAAATGTTATTGACAGACAAGCACGATCTTATTCACAAAGCAGTTGGCTGGATGCTCAGAGAAATCGGCAAACGCTGTAGCGAAAAAACTCTCACGGATTTTCTGGATGACAATGCACTCACAATGCCGCGCACAGCCCTGCGCTACGCCATTGAGCGCTTACCAGAGAAAAAAAGACTCCATTATCTACACCTCAAATAGCTTATTCTACGCGACTCTGTAATTACAGAGTCGCGTAGAATCGTAATTAAAAACATGTTTGCGCTATTATTATAATAAACTATAAGATAATTAACCGATACTATAAATTCCAAATGGACTATATTGCTGAAATCGCCAAGACCAAACTGCCTTTTGCCCCGGTTAATCTGCCAATGATAAAACGGGTATTTGACGTAATTGTTAGCTTCATTATTTTGGCCATTTTATCGCCTTTAATTGTGGTTATATTAATCTTATTCTATATAGAAGAGATATTTTCCGTTGCCAGCCGCGGTCCGCTGTTTTACACGGAAACCAGAATCTCCAAAGGCTTGCCGTTTCAAGTTTTAAAATTTCGCATTTTTAAAACCACAGCCAGCCAAAATTATTTTAAAGAACACGGCTTTGTCCAAACCAAAGAACTGGAAGGCGACAACAATAACCTCACCCTCACCGGACGCCTCCTCAAGCAAATTTATATGGACGAATTGCCTCAAATTTATAACGTGCTAAAAGGGGACATGACCTTGGTGGGACCACGGCCTTCCAATGAAGTGGTAACATGGCAAGACGGCCAAACCGGCAAATTCCAAAGATACCTATTTACTTGCGGGCTTACCGGTCCTTTCCAGACACAAAAAGATTCTCCAACCAAACCCGTACAAAGCGAAGTGGACATGGAATATATTTTATATTGCAAAAATAACCCCAGTTGGAAAATTATTTTAAAAGATATTACTATTATTGGCCAAACCGTTCTTACAGTACTAAGAGCCAAGGGGATTTAAAAAAATAGCTAACTACTCCCGGATAAAAAATGAAAAATCTACTTAAACTTGCGGCTATTCCAATTTCGCTTTTAGCGCTCAGCCTTATTTACAATTTACTTTGGATATTTTTCAAACTGCCAAAAGATGATGAATTGCTCGCAGTGGTTAGCCAATTTATAAACCACTATGGACTTTGGATTGTATTTGCAAGCGCTTTCATAGAAGGAGTGCTTATTGCCGGCAATTATTTCCCCGGGGGGTTAGTAGTGTTTTTAGGCGTATTAGCCTCGGGCAATAACATTCCAAAAGCTGCATTTGTAATAATTCTAGTCACCTTGGCTTTTGGGAGCGCTTTTTCTGTAAATTATATCTTAGGGAAATATGGTTGGTATAAACTCTTGGTAAAATTCGGCCTCTCTACCCAACTGGAAACAGCAAAAAGTAAACTGGAAAAAAACAGCTTTAAGGCGATAATTTTAAGCTACTGGCACCCCAATATAGGAGCGCTAATTTCCACTTCAGCCGGAATACTAAAAATGAATTTTTTAAAATTTGTCTTACAAAGCCTGCCAGTGCTTTTATTTTGGAATGCCTTCTGGGGCATTTTGGTTTTTTTTCTAGGCAAACAAGCGTTAAATTTAGTTTTAAGCCTAAAATACATCCTCCCAGTAATAATTGCTTGGCTAATTATCATTTGGATTAAAGATAAATATTTTACCAAAACCCATGGAACCATTAGCCAATAAAATTCGGCCTACATCCTTAGACACATTTGTCGGGCAAAAGCATTTGGTAGGCGAGGGTAAACCCTTACGGCAGGCGATAGAAAATCGCCATCTTTTTAGTTTTTTGTTTTGGGGCCCGCCCGGGGTAGGGAAAACCACGCTGGCCAGAATTTACGCCAAAGCGGTTAATGCCGAATACCACGAACTTTCGGCCGTAAGCGCGGGCAAAGACGACATCAGACAGATTGTAGAAAAACCCACTATGATGGGTCAGCCAAAAATTTTGTTCTTGGATGAAATACACCGCTTTAACAAAGCCCAGCAGGATTTTTTATTACCTTTCGTAGAATCGGGCAAACTTACACTAATCGGCGCCACCACGGAAAACCCCTCCTTTGAAGTTATCCCAGCTCTGCTTTCCCGCTGCCGGGTATTTGTGTTAAACGAACTCTCCGGCGAAGAAGTGGGTGAAATAATTACAAGTGCTTTAAATACCCTCTCTCCCTCCGCCAAAGGCGGAGACTCTCTCCCCCGAAAGGGGGAGAGTAAAAATACTCAAGCCATAAAATGGCTTGTAGCTTTTGCCAACGGCGATGCGCGCCAGGCTTTAACTATGATTGATAATTGCTTAAGCCTGTACGATAAACTTACAATTGAAAACCTAAAAAATACTTTGCAGTCAAAATTTCTGCGCTACGATAAAAAAGGCGAGGAACACTATAATATAATTTCCGCGTTCATAAAAAGCATGCGCGCCGGTCAGGCTAACGCCGCGATTTATTATCTGGCGAGAATGGTGGAAGCAGGAGAGGACCCGAAATTTATTGCCCGCCGGATGGTAATTTTTGCCAGCGAGGATGTAGGTTTGGCTCAGCCCACGGCATTGGTGGTTGCCAATGCGGTCTTTGCCGCCTGCCAGCAAATCGGCTACCCGGAATGCGCTATAAACTTAGCCCATGGCGTGGCTTATTTGGCTAATTGCAAAAAAGACCGTAGTGCATATAATGCTCTGCGCGCCGCCCAGGAAGACGCGAAAAATCTGGGCAACCTGCCCGTACCCTTGAAATTACGCAACGCTTCCACTAAACTAATGAAAGATTTAGGCTACGGCGAGGGGTATGAAAAATATGATGAGGCTGACTACCTCCCCAAAGAGCTTAAAGGAAAGAAATATTTATTATGAAAGAAGGGCGACCAATTATAGAAAGATTAAAGTATGTAGCCGGTGAACTCTTTGGAAAAGTCCGAGGGGTAATTGATATTTCTCGTATACAAGAATTAGGTCCGGAATATTTAGCTAAAATTAATAAAATAATTGAAAGTGGCCACCGAAATATTAATTGCCATGGCACTTCATCATATTTGGCAGGTTTAATTAACACCCCACGTGGAGTTGAAACAGAGGAATTATCCAAATTATTAGAAGGCATCTCCCCTGACGAGCACTTAACTCCAAATTCTATAATTTGCAACAAAACAACCAAGGGAGTCATTACTCACTCCGGAATATTAATCAGAGCGCGTGGTGAGGACTATATATTGCATAAACGGGGTTATGATGACCCGATAGAAATTGTCCCTTTAGTCGGTGTTTTCCCCACAGGGGTAAAAATTATATCTTACTCCCGAGCCACACAAAACTTAACTCTAAAATAATTAGAATCTATTTACCTTTCCATGTTTCCATTAAATACCAACCCGCAAACTGAACCTAAAAAAGATCTTTTACATCAACAACTAATTCCACTCATACTTACCGTTGTGGTTTTTTTGGTTTTGTACGGAATATTTTTTGGTGTTATTTTTGGACTAAACTTAATTCCCGGAACCGAGCATATATCTTTTAAAATAAGATGGTACGATGTCCTTATAGGCGGCACAATTTATTTAAAAACTTCCGTGGATTTCGCTATTTTTATGGGCAGACTTATGTCCAGTAATCCGGGTTGGAAAAACCGGATCGCCATAGAAATCGGCACTGCTTTAGGCAACGGACTTGGCACCATTGCGGTATTAATTATTTGGACATTCTTTAAAGAGGTGGAGTGGCTGTTGGCTATAATGATTTTTATTGCTTCTGTTGTGCTTTTCGAACTGGCCTTTGCTTCTTTGGAACACTTTTCTAATTGGGAAAGCGGCGGCAAACTTAAACATTATACCTACTCAATAATAAACAAAGGATTAACATTTGCCGTAAAATTGACCCAACCAATTACGCGAAAAATTCTTCCGGATTTAGGCGAAAAACTAAAAGGCAGCCAAGCGCTTCCGTGGAAAAAACTTTTACTGTTTTCCTTTAGCGTACCGTTTATTTTAGGACTTGATGATTTTGCCGGATACGTACCTCTATTTAATATTATTAATGTCTTTGGGTTTTCATTGGGAGTAATTGGCGCTCACATGCTCTTAAATATTGCTTTATTTATTAACCCGGATGCTACTGTCAAAATTGTTCGCAATGAATGGGTGTCTTTTATAGGAAGCCTGGCTTTTATTGGCCTTGGTATTTGGGGATTAATTGAAGTTGCTAAATTTTTTTTCCACTAAATGGCGCAGGTTAAGGGTCTGTTGCGAATTATTTTAGATTTTAAGTTTTGGTGATGGAATACTAATTTTGCCATAAAGGCCTGTGGATATTTATTTAAGATTTATTATATTTTTTCTTGCAGTTTTTAAACAGCATTTGAAAAACCCTCACAAATAAGAGGTAAAATACCAAAAATTTATTCTGATGTCCCGAAACATCCCTTAATTCTCTTGACACTTGGAAAAAACCCTTGATTTTATTGGGTTTTTTAGTTAAGATTTAAACGTCTACACAAATTATTAAAAAAATGGAGACACAAAATTATGACAAAGTCAGAAATTTTGCAGGCCTTAGCCGACAAGCTCGGTAAAACCCGCAAAGAAGTCAGCGAATTCATGGATGCCATGGTAGAAATGGCCTATGCCGTGACCAAAAAAGAAGGTGAATTTGTAATCCCAGGAATGGGCAAATTGCAAAAGAAGCACCGCGATGCCAGAATGGGTCGCAATCCAGCCACCGGCGCCAGCATTTCAATTCCGGCCAAAACCGTTCTGAAATTCCGCGTAGCCAAAGCTGCCAAAGACGCCATCCTGTAATTCTCATTACAAACTTAAACCACCCCGCCCTTTCTTGTCGATAATATATACCTATTTATCAGATCCAATAAGGACTGACTAATTTTGATACAAATTATTGATTTGAAAGAGCGGGATGGTTTTTTGTTTTATTTACTTGCAATTTATGGTATAATAATCGCATGCTCAGTAATACAACTTCCAATTTGTTCTTTTACTTTACTTAAGAAAATTTGGGAAAAACTGATGAAAATTTTGGTTGTATAACTAAACTAAATTCTGAAACAAAAAGAACAATACGACAAACGCCCTATTTAAATATTTAAAATAAACTTATTTTTTATTATATATTCACAATAAAATAATTACGTGCGCAAACGGCGTTTGTAATTGGAAGATGATATACTGAGTATGAAAATACATTTCAATAAAATTCTTCTTGAAACAAAAAAGCAGTTTGAAATAGTTGATATTACCAGCCATGTACAAAAAGCAATTTTAGATTCCGGCGTGAAAAGCGGGATTGTAGCGGTTTTTTGCCCGCACACCACCGCAGCCATCAGAATAAACCATAATGAACCATTGCTAATGCAAGATATTATGAAAACTATTTACCGTTTGGTACCAATAGACCAAAGTTATAGCCACGACTTATTTGAGGTCAGACAAAATGTGGCTCCAAACGAACGCAGTAACGGACAC
>CAYIHW010000047.1:0-8270 GCA_964363335.1 uncultured Candidatus Saccharibacteria bacterium | reverse complement strand
ACAGATTTTTTCCAGTCCATATTTGCGGCGCTAAACATTGCAAGCGCGGTAATTAGCCCAACATTGGGCATGTGCGGAACAAAGCGACTTACAACGGCTAAAGCTATAATAAAATAAATCATGTGTCAATCTCAATTAAGTAATTATTATATATGGCGGATAAAATCTTGTATATTTGATCCTTCTTTTCCAAACTTTGTGAATCTTTAGGCAAAGCTTCTAAATCTAAACGACATTGTTCAAGTGATCCATCATCGTTATCTAAATGAAAATGAAACCGGACAATATCCTCAAAAGATCTTTTGAGTATTGAGACTTGATCATCGCTCTTATAAAAAAATATATAGTCTAATTCTCTTGAGATTCTGCTCAACGCAACCCCCCTTAATCTGTTTTCTCTCTCTATTGGGTCCATAAATATTTAATCGGTCCTAATTAATTACATCTAGCTTCCACTCTAATACATCCGCGTTTTTTGTAATATAGCTTCCGGCGCCAACACTGGCGGATTTACCGTTAATAAAAAATTTCCAAAAATGCTGGGTGTCCGGCTTAATGCCGTTTATACTCTCCACAAATTCCCCGGCGGAGCCAAAACTTTTTGTTTCCACTTTATTACCAACCTTTAAAAGTTCTAAAGCGTTCTTGCCTTCCTGGCCGTCGTACTTAATAACATTTTCAACTGGTTTGGCCTCAACTGTTTTTTCTTTCACGGGTACCGGAGTTTGCGGAGCTGATTTAGCTGGTTGCTTAACCGCTTGTTCTAAATTAGCATCATTTGTTCCCGCATCTCTAACCGGCTCAGTCTTATTGCACCCAGCCGCTAACAAAAAAACCGCAACTGCTACAAATAAAATCTTGTTCCTTATTTTCATATGTTCTGATTTTACTAAGTTAAGAGTAAGTAGTCAATCGAGTTTTAGATTCTGTAGGTTTCTGTAGTGCTTCTCATCTGTAGTTCTGTAGTCTAATAATCAATTCCTTTTTGCGCCAAAATGCCTTTGTAATATGGATGCTGGATCATTTTCATTTCCGTAACCAAATCGCACTGTTTTAAAATTTTTGGGTAAATGTTATGCCCGGTAATTACCAAATGCTGCAAAGGGGCTTTTAACTTAATTAAATCTAAAATGTCCCGCTCTTCCAATATTCCCACTTCCAGGGCGGAAATTATTTCATCCAAAATAACCAAATCATATTCTCCGGAAACAATTATTTCCCTGGCGCGTTCCACGCCTTTTAGCGCCGCGCGAATATGAATATCTTTTTCTTTCTGGTCGCCTAAAATTCCCACAAAGCCCAAACCTACTTGTTCCGTAGATATCAAACCAATATTACCCTCCCTTGGCGAGGGGAGGGGGGCGCCCGAAGGGAGGGAGAGGTTGTGCGGAATCGCTCGTGGATGATGCAACTTATGAAAAAAGTCAAAAAAATTAATTTCACTTGAAACCGGCCACTCGCCTTCGGTAATTTTTTCTGCTGATTTGTTGGCCGCTTTTACAAACTGCAAAATAAAAACATTCTTACCGTCCCCGGCCGCACGCACCGCCATGCCCATAGCCGCCGTAGTCTTGCCCTTGCCCGCCCCAATATAACAAATCACCAACCCTTTAGGCTCTGATGAAAATTTTATTGGCATTTTTCCGCCGTGGGCGGATTTTTTTGTTTTGGGCATAATTTGTAAATTAAGCGGGCGGCTGACAGTAGCCGCCCGCCCTCACGTGATAACTTAATAAACTCTTTTCTGATAATGCAATCTCACCCCTGCCCTCTCCTCGCCAGGAGAGGGGGCTTACGCGCTATCCACACTTACTATATCCGCAACTCTCGCACTTCTGACAGCCTTCGGCAAACACCAGCATATTGGCGCAGGACGGACAGACCGGCGCGTTACCAAGGTTGGCAATGGAAACCTTTTGCGTTTTTTTATAAATTAATGTGCCGTTAGTCTTGATTTTTTCTTCGGACACAGTTTCTACAATTTTTTCTTCCAGCTTTATATCTGTTTCCGTTTTCATTTCCGGGGCCGCTGTTGTGTGCCTAGGAAAGTCCAAAGTCATTTGTTTGTCCGCGCGCTTAATATGTTTGTCTAACACTTTGGCCACGGCATCAGGCAAACTAAAGATTACCCCGCCGTCCGAGAAAGAAACATCGGGCCCGCGAATGCCTTTTATTTGAGCAATAATTTCTTCAATGGCCACATTGGAACGCAAGGCCAAAGAAATCAGGCGGGTAATGGCTTCGGTTTGGGCGCTAAAGAATCCGCCGGCCTTGCCCATTTGCGCAAACACTTCAAACGGTCCCTGGCTGTCTTCGTTTACCGTAACATACAAATTGCCGTAGGCCGTAGTCATTTTGTAGGTAATCCCCTGCATGACATCGGGGCGGGTGCGCGGCGCAATTTTAATCTGCACCTTGTCGCCGGACACGGACATAACTTCCTTCGGTTGAGATGACTCCAAAGTGGCAACAATTCCGGCGGCAGCGTCTTGCTTGGCCTGGATCTGATCCGACGCGTCCTTGCCCAATTTTTTATGATCTGTGGCTAAAATTTGTTCGTCTCTGCTGCCGTCGCGGTAAATAGTTCCGCCTTTGCAACCAAGATCGTACATTAAAGTATAAAGCTCCTTGGTCTGTTCAACAGTATAATTTTGGGGCGCGTTGCAAGTTTTGGAAATAGCGGAATCAGTCCAGCGCTGCACCGCGGCCTGTACCTTGACATGCTCTTCCGGAGCCAAAGACATGGCAGTGGCAAAATAGTCCGG
The DNA here is from genome assembly GCA_964363335.1 of uncultured Candidatus Saccharibacteria bacterium. Lineage (GTDB taxonomy): Bacteria > Patescibacteriota > Doudnabacteria > UBA920 > UBA920 > PALSA-1336. Next base: position 5,505 of record CAYIHW010000047.1, on the reverse strand, counting down.
CAACTCTTGGCCCGGATGCAAGGCTTCCCAATCCTGAGCCAGTTTAATTTTTTCTTCATGAACCCCTAAGCGGGATTTTCTAAAATACGTCCAGGAAAAAAACGGTTCAATGCCGGTGGAGGTTCCCACCATAGTGCCCACTGTGCCGGTTGGCGCCTGGGTCATTATAGTAACATTGCGAATGCCGTACTTGCCGACAAGATCGCGAATATAACTGGGCATGCTTTTCATAAACCCGCTTTGCAAAAACTTCTCGGCGTCAAATTTTTCAAACGCGCCTTTTTCGCGAGCCAATTCCACGGAGGCCTCATAAGCCGTCACGGCAATAAACTGATACAGTTTATCAATAAATTCCACGGCTTCGGCACTGCCGTATTTTAGACGGCGGTAAATCATCATTTCCGCCAAGCCAATAGACCCCATACCAACCCGGCGTTCGGACATCTGCTGGTTTTTATTTTCGTCAAAGAAATACGGCGTGGCATCTATAACATTATCCTGAAAGCGCACGGCATACTGCACGGTGGATTTTAATTCATTCCACATTATTTCCCCGGTCTCTTTGTTAATATGCTTGGATAAATTCACATGGCCCAAATTACACACACCCCAAGCCGGCAGCGGCTGTTCGCCGCACGGGTTAGTGCAAGGCAAGTCCGCGTAGTACCAAGAGTTGGAATAATAGTTAGCGCGGTCAATAAAATACATTCCCGGTTCGGCGCTGCCCCAAGCCGAAGAAATTATATTGTCCCAAATATCCTGCGCGCGCACGGTCTTGTGCTTAATAACTTTACCGCCTAGCTCGCGCCACTTGTTTATATTGCCGTCCCATTTTTCCGCGTAAAGCGGATCGGAAGTATCCGGGAACACCAAATCCCACGGTTTGTCTTGTTTGACCGCTTCCATAAAGTCGTCGGTAATGCCAACCGAAATATTGGCGTTGGTAATTTTCCCGGCTTCTTTTTTGGAATTAATAAAATCTATCACGTCCGGATGCCAAACATTTAAAATAAGCATTAACGCGCCGCGCCGAGAGCCGCCTTGTTCAATTAGGCCGGTTACAAAACTATAGAGCGATGCCCAAGACACGCTGCCGGAAGACCGGCCGTTTACGCCTTTAACATAAGCGTAGCGCGGGCGCAAAGAAGACACATTAATGCCCACGCCGCCGCCGCGGGACATAATCTCCGCCATTTGGCCGAGGGTATTAAAAATTCCATGCCGGCTGTCTTTAGGGCTCGGCACCACGTAGCAATTATAAAAAGTTAAATTCTGTCCGGTGCCCGCGCCGGTAAAAATTCTACCCGCCGGCACGTACTTCCAGTCGTCCATTAGTTTTCTAAACTTGCTTTCCCATTCAGTTTTCTTTTCCGCAGTTTTTTCCACGCTGGCAATATGCTTGGCAATCCGGTCAAACATATCTTCCGGCACCAACTCCAAAGGCTTGTCCACGTGCTCAATGGTGCGATACTCAATTTCCCCGCCGCGCATGCGCACGCTGACTTCCCGAGTTTCGCGGTTTACATTTTCTATGGTACCGATTTCACGTTGGCCGGTTTTCGGGTTCACCAAAACCACCACGGTGTCTCCCACCGCCAAGGTTTCGCGCTTTACGTCTTTGACCGCGTAGCGATCCAAGAAAATTTTCTCACCGAGCTCAGAAAGCCCGTTTACTGCTCTGGTTTGTAAGTTGACTTTGGATTGCATAAATTAATTGTCCATAATTGATCAAAATTGACCATGATTGATCAGAATTTTGCTTCAACATTAATTGATAGTATTGTTTCGTACGTTCGCCTACCTGCCGGTAGGCAGGTATTTTTTCGTACTTCGTAAAATCTATAGTTTTTTTAGCTCTTCTTTAAACTCATCCACGTCTTCAAACTGCCGGTATACTGCCGCGAACCTGACATAAGCTACCTTGTCCGCTTTCTTTAATGTCTTCATTACTATCTCGCCAATTTCCGAACTTTTAATTTCTCCGTCCTTGGCCTTGCGCTGAATATCTATTTCAATGGAGGACAGCAGTTTGCGGCGTTTGTCATCGGTACAGGGGCGTTTGTCTAACGGCAGGCGCAAGGCTCGTTCCAACTTTTCTTTGGAGAAGATTTGCTTGCTCCCGTCTTTTTTAATTACCGACAGACCCAAAATTTCGATTTCCTCGTAAGTACTAAAGCGGAACTGGCATTTTTCACATTCCCGCCGCCTGCGAATTGCATCCCCTTCTTCTACCGGCCGGCTATCTAGAACTTTAGTATCTTCGAACTGGCAATTGGGACAACGCATACCCGGTATATCATCTTTCAGTTTCAAACGCCCTTTTGGAGAAACGAATGAAACCTTAATTAGTTATTGCTAATATATTATATGTTTAACATTTACTGGTGTGTTTTGGGCGTTTGTCTTAATGCCCTATTCACCTAGGCTACTTTACTTGACCCCTAACTATTTCAAACCGGTTTATGTTCATTCAAGTTCTGGGGCATTTACTGAAAGTTGTATTACCAGGCATATACTTTTTAATTTGAATGATAATGGCTAATTAACTGTTGATTTTTTGATTTTAGGCGACTTTCGCAAATAAATTTCTTATTTTTTGCTCAGAGGTGTTACAGATATATCTGAAAAAATGTGAGGCATAGCGAGCTACGGTGAGCATTTTTTCAGGTTATAGATGGGACACATATGAGATGAAAAACTGTAAATTATTTGTGAGAGGGGCCTTAGAGGGCATTTAATACGACTTGTGCGGCAAGCCCTTATGTTCAACCTATATAAAAGCCTTTGTTTTTCTTGATTCTTTGAAAATAATCGGCTTTTTGTCTTTTGGTCTTGATTTGCGTTTCCTGTATTTCCTACTAGATATAGTATCTCTAGTAATAATTGTAATACTACATATAGTTTTTTACAAGTCCTCGAATTTATTAACAAATTAATATAAATAAATTATGCGACCTATAGATATCCACAAAAAAATAAAAAGCCGCTCACCCCCTTGGGACGTTGCGGCTACCACTCCTTTGAAGGAAAGTGGATTTGTTGTTTGAGTTCTTGGAACTTCTGCCAGAGCGAAACCGGCAGTTGCGAGTGGATTGCGAAACCGGCGTAACCGCTGGCTATTGCCCAAGCCTTTTGGTGATCGAGCTGGCGCACTAGGGCGTACTCCAAGTGATAGAGCGCCCCGCGGAATCCTCGCTTGAACTCCCGCGTGTTGGCTACCGAGTCAGTCCTTAAGTTCAGGCCAAGCATCCGGCACATCTCGCCGTGATGAATCTGCCTGACTTTGTGAAATTGATACCGCTTACCAACCCTTCCTAACAGGCTTGCCCTTAACCGGTCTGAAATCTCTCCTTCCCTAGAAGAAAAGAAAAGGTTGTCTGCGTACCGATTGTAGATTAAATTGTTCTCTTGCGCCCAACGACTCAGAAAGTCATCAAACGGAGACATGCAAAGGTCGAACAACCGAGGACTAGTGGCTGTGCCCTGCGGCAAAATTCCTCCGGATGATGTAAACGAATCGTACTGGGAGGACTCAACCCTTTCAATCTTCCCAACTGTACACAAATCCGCCACCAACCGAGCCGCATAAAATGACAGCCTTGGTTCCGGATATCCCCACAAGGAATTAAACACTTGGAGATGAGAAACCTGCGAAAACGCATAACGCAAATCAAACATCAGCACAGATTTAAATCCCAAATGTTTTTCCGCAACCTGTCTGCAGTTGCCGCCGGAAAAACCAAAACATGAACGATGTCGTGGAAACATTGGCAACAATTTCTGACTGATGGCTTTTTGCACCACCTTTAATTCGCCCTTGGGTTGCCAAATCGGACGCCCATCAATCTCGTAACAATTGTAGTACAACCCGTACTTTCCCTCTCGAAGATTTCCGATTAGGTAGTACAAATTAATATCTTCTGAGTCCAAACCCAGCTTGCCGTGCAACCACGACAGAGCTGTAAACTCATGTTGTGATATCACGAATAATCCCCCTTTAAGATTTCTCCCTTTGCCGCCAATTATGACTGAGGGAGAATCTCCCCAGAACCGACTACTTGACGGCTGTCAGAATTCTAACAGCTTGTCCGGCCCAACCCTGACATAGGCTGGACATAAATAACCGGCGGCAAAGGTGAAGACATTATAATCTCCTGTTAAGCATTTATCAAGACTTACAAAAAACCCCCGGGGGCACAGCCGGGAGTTTAAAAGTATATTTTTGCCTTTCCTATTTTCTTTTCTTGGGTCTGTTGCCAAATGTCATTTTTGCCCAAAACGAGCTTGCTTGGTAAAATTTCCAAAAAAATTTATCCGCTTACCTTTCAGGTAAACATCAAAATTTGTTTTGCAAATTTTCCACAAGCCATCTCATTTTGCATCAAAAAGCCCATTCGTCAATAGACCCCTCCTGCCAATTTCTGCCGTCTGGTTAATAAACCGAGGGAATAAAATTATATGGGGCTTGGAGCCTACCTATAAAAGATGCTAAACACTCCGTCTGCGGACGGATAGTATTTACTATAAGCGACGCTGTTTGAGCTGCCTGCCACTTGGCCTTGCTCGGCAAGCGCGACTTGAGTGTTAGTTATATTCTGCAAGCCCGCGATTTTTAAGAGGGGCGGACCGGCCTCTTGCCCAATGTACAAAGCAGCATCCGCGTAGTACGCGTAGTCTTGCTCGGCCGGATTAATTAGATTCTCATAAACAAACCCGGAATACACACTCGCGGCATTGTCTAACACCGCGACCACATTGGTGGGGGCAAAAACATCCGGAAACGGGTTTTCCATTCTTTCAAAACTGGCGTTACTTACCGTAACGGCAAAAAGAAAAAACATAGAAGCGAAAGCGGTCCCAAGCAACCCTAAAACCTTTTCCGGAGTTTCTTCAGTAATAATTTTCATAAATTTTAAAATTCTCAAGCTTACTGTATATAAACTATTGGGCAGATTTGTCTTCCAACATCCTAAAATTTTAGGACGAGAAGTGTTTGCGCACGCACTCCTTAACTAAAAACCGCCTTTAGTTTAAAAATAGGCTTGCCAAATTTATCCTACTATTTAATTGTATTTTTGCTTGTCCCGTTAGAAATTCATTTATTTTTGATGAATTAATAACGAGGCCAAGATTTTTTTGTTTCTGTATAGAGATTCACTCTTATTTCCAACGGAGTAAATCCCAATGATGTTTGATTTCTTTCGCCCCGACACCGTCGGAATGAAATCGACCTTTGAAGGTTCTATTGGCAAATATCATTTTTGCCCAAAATAAGCTTGTTTGGTAAAATTTCCAAAAAAATTTATCCGCTTACCTTCCAGGTAAGCATCAAAATTTATTTTAAAAATTTTCCTCAAACCATCTTATTTTGTTTCAAAAAGCACATTTGCCAATAGAACCTATGAAATCTTTAACTTATATATTATAGCACAGCTACAGAAAAAAAGCAAGCTCAACCACAACAGAAAACTTCAGAATAAAAAACATCCCGCCCTTTTTCAAGGG
>CAYIHW010000046.1:584-8534 GCA_964363335.1 uncultured Candidatus Saccharibacteria bacterium | reverse complement strand
AGCGCAAGGCGCGAAACTTCCGGGCCACCCGGGTATGGGAGACCTAAGAGCTTGGCCACTTTATCAAAGGCTTCGCCGGCTGCGTCGTCCACGGTTTGCCCTAAGACCTTATATTTTTTCCCGTTTTCCATTAACACTAAAATGGTATGCCCACCACTTACAATTAAAGCAATCATAGGAAAGAAGGCAGCCTTCTGGGGTTTCCCCAGAAGGCTGCCTTCTGGGCGTAAGGGGGAAAATAGATGGCCGAGCATGTGGTTAACCGGAATGAGTGGTTTGCCGGTGGCTAAGGATAAGGCTTTGGCAAATTCCACGCCAACAATCAGCGATGGGATAAGGCCGGGTCCGGCGGTTACGGCAATGTAGTCAATAGCGGTAAGCGGTAAGTGAGAAGTGGATAGTGCCTTTTCAACCACCGGGCGGATGTTTTTTACGTGGGCTCGGGCGGCTACTTCCGGCACAACACCGCCCATTTTGCTGTGCAATTTTATTTGGGAATTTACTATGGACGACAGTGTGGTGATCTCCGGCCATTTGCCGCCAATGGTTACTTCTAAAACCGCTGCGGCAGTTTCGTCGCAGCTGGTTTCAATAGCCAGAATGACCTTTTTATTCTCTCCCTCTCGGGAGAGATGTCGCCCTTCGGGCGTCAGAGAGGGTTTAGCGAGAATCACAATTTTATTCTCCCCCTTTGGGGGAGATACCGCCTTGCGGGCGTCAGAGAGGGTGTTCCCAGCCAGAATTATTTTGGTCTGTAGTTTGGCCATGCTATTCCGTGGTAATTCCGTCAAAATGTTCTTCGTTGGCAATGGCTTTCTGTTTGGTGGCGCGGACAGTGCCGTCTTTGTGTTCGGCCGGGGAGTAGATGGTGTAAAGTTTTAAATCCGCATCCGCCGAAGTATTAATGACATTATGGTTGGCGCCGGCCGGGACTATTACCCCGCTGCCGTCTTTGACTAAATGTTCTGTGCCGTCAATTACCACTTTGCCCATCCCCGCTTCAAAGCGGAAAAATTGGTCTAGGGTGTGAATTTCGGCACCGATTTCTTCACCGGGCTTTAAAGCCATTAAAACCAGCTGGCTGTGCTTTGCTGTATAGAGCACGCGGCGGAAGTCGGTGTTGTTTAAAGTAATTTCTTCTAAGTTTGCAATGTAGCCGTTCATATATTTTTTATTAAGCAACAAGTCTATTAATTTAAAATATCATTCGTTAATTCGCTAATGCCAATTTTCTTTTCCGCGGAGTAGGGAATGACTTTATAATTACCTACCGAGTCCTGAATTTCTTTTATTTGTCTCACCAGCGAATTTTTTTTTATTTTGTCTATCTTATTGGCCACAATTACCACGTTCTTTTGTTTGTCTTTTAAGCTGTAGAGCATTTCCATATCGCTGTTGGTGGCGCCAATGCTAGCGTCTATAATTAGCACGACTTTTTTTTGTTCGCAGTTGGACTGAAAAAAATACCAGTAAATTAATTTTTGAATTTGTTCTTGCGCGTCTTTGGAAGCCTTGGCAAAACCGTAGCCCGGCAAGTCCACCAAGTAAAAAGAGCCCATGGTAGTTCCGCCTTTGGCGGAGAGTAAAAATAAATTAATTTGTTGCGTGCGTCCGGGCATGGAGCTGGTGCGCGCCAAATCTTTTCTATTGGCCAAGGTATTAATTACGCTGGATTTACCAACATTGGACCTCCCAATAAAAGCGATTTGCGGAATGCCGTCGCCCAAAGACTCATCTGGGCCGACAATGCCTTTTATAAATTTTGCGGAGGTTATATTCATATAGAGGTATTATAACAAAAAGTGATTTTAAATTGAAAAACCCCACCGAAGTGGGGTTTGACTTCTACGCATTGGTGGTGGCTTCGGTGGAAGGATTTTCCACAGGAGCGGCTACCGGGGTTTCCGGAGCAGCTTCGGTTGTTTCCGGAGTAGGATTAGGTTGGTCTGTCATAGACTTACCTTTCACTGCAATACCGTTATCCTAAGGCAGGCAGAATTAAGTTATCAGTGGTCTCATGGATAATAAACCAATAACGTATTGTAGCAATAATTGGCTTATAAGTCAATGGTTTTACAATAAAATTCAATAAAATTCTACAATAAAATAAATCGACCTTGAACGGAAAAGGCTAAATGGAACAACCTTGAATTCTTACAAAATCATAAGCCCAGGTTACAGCATCGTAATAGGCTTGTTCATTTGCAGGTTTGATAGAGCTGGTGTTAAATAATATATATACGGCATAATCGCAATACTCTACTGGCTCAAATGCTTTTGCTTTTGGGGCAAAAGTTGGGGTAAAAGAGAAAAGGCTCATAATTATAACCAAAACGGAAGCAATAATAGTTTTTTTCATAATTTTATAATTAATTATCATAATAAAATAAAAAAATTGATTGTCGACTAGCAATCAATTAAGTCATCGGTATTATATTAAAAATAAGGCACTAAGTCAACCCTGCCCAAAACCCTGCCCAAAACGATCTTTTAGGTAGGAGTTTTAGGGTCTACTGAAGAGGTGAAGCAAATTTTATGACGGCAGATTTTACTATTCGTAGAGTAGTTTCTTTCACAGTAAAATTAATACCCAAATAGTTTATTTCATCGCCCGTTTTTGGGAAGCGCCCTAAGTGTTCAATAATGAATCCGGAAACCGTATTAAAGTCTTCATTTGCCGGCAATTCCGTTTTAAAATATTTATTAAAATCTACCACTGAAGTCTCGCCGGCCACGAGAAAATTATTGCCGTCGGGCTTAATGTTTTTATCCACCTCATCGGTTTCGTCCGTAATGTCGCCGACAATCTCTTCCAGCACGTCTTCCAGCGTGACCAAACCTTCAATTTCGCCGTGCTCGTCGGTAACCAGAGCCATGTGGACTTTATTTTTCTGCAAGCGCTGGAGCACTTGGCTAATTTTCATGGAATTGGGCACAAAGTATGGGGGAACCAAAAAATCGCGCAAGTTAAGTTCATGGTCGGGTTTGCCAAATTGGGACAAAAGCCTTTTGGTATACAGCACGCCGACAATATTATTTAAGTTCTCTTTATAGATGGGGATTCTGGAGTAGCCGGAATCAATGGCCTTAAAAATTATTTCTTTGGCCGGAAGGCTAATGTCGTATGCCGGCATGCTGGTGCGCGGCACCATAATTTTATCTACGCTTAAGTCCGAAAAATCAAACACATTTTGAATAATACTGTGTTCGTGCGCTTCAATAGTTCCCGCCCTCCGGCCTTCGGAAATTAAACTTCTAATTTCTTCTTCCGAAAGCCTGCTCTCGGTAAAGGTAGTGGAGTCTTTAAAATTTTTTAAAAATAAATTAGAAGTTAAATTAAGAATTTTTATTAGCAAATAGTTGACTTTAGACAGCCAGTAAATTGGATAAGCCGCAAACAAAGCCATGGGTTCCGCATAGCGCAAGCCCAAAGATTTGGGGATTAATTCGCCAATAGTAATGCTTACGTATGACATTAAGGATACAACCAGCACAAAGCTGATTGCATAAGCATTTTCTGTAATAACAGAAAGTTCAATCTTACTTAATAAATTGGCCAAGTCTTCGGCAATGCTGGCACCGGCAAAAGCCGAAGCGCCAATGGTAATAACCGAAATGCCAATTTGAATAGTAGCAAATAAGCTTTCCGGATTTTGCTGAAGCAATTGGACAATTTTTGCCCGCCGGTTGCCTGAGCGGGCCAAACTGGCAATACGGGTTTTCCTTACCGTTACCAGCGCAATTTCGCTCATGGAGAAAAATCCGTTAAACAAGGTCAATATAAATACAATAATTATTTCCCAGAACATATCTCACATAATTAAGAGACTTCATTATACTATTTTTTGGGTCTTAATAAAAGAGCGGAGCGGCAATCTTATACATCAAACACCTCAACCGATGGTTGAGGTGTTTGATGGCATGTCCTCTCTGAATGGCTATTCCTTATCCCACTTTCTATAAATTTTAAGCAACCAGTCGAATTCTTCAGGAAATTTTTTGGAGTTTTCGTCAAACCATTTGTGCAAAGGTCCTGCTTCCAAAGCTTGCCCGGCCATTGAACCTTCCTTAACCATAAACGGCTCTTGCCAATCAGTGCCCAGTCCTAAACGGATGGCCAGGATATTGTGTCTGGTGCCTTGATTGTCACCGGGATTGGTTTTGAGAAGTCTCCGAAAAATGTCCAAAGCTTCTTCAATTTTGCCTTCTTCCCATATCTGGTAGGCATAATGTTCAATCGCTCGCATAATATGGCGATTCTCCAACCAGCCCCAGGCCATTTCCTTTGGCCAGTTGCCATCCTTATCAACTATCAAGAGCATGGCTTTTTGATAGGCATCACGTATTAAATGTTTTGCCTCCTCATTTTTCTCTTCGTCAAGGAGCAAATCAGCAAGCGTAATGTAAGGGTCAAAAAATATAGGATCTTCTTCAATAAGCCGCCGCATTTCGGTTTTTAACTTTTTTCGGTTAGATACTTCTTCCGTAATGTCATAAAACTCCCGCATAACCGCGTGATCCTTGTCTCTAAATTCTTCTATTTGTTTTTTCCGATGAGGATTGGTGATCATAAATATTATTTTTGCTTTAGTCCAATTTCTTCTTTTTGGTAGTCAAATTTCACGGAAAAAATGTCAAAGAAACCTTTTTGTCCTAAAATACCGTAGCCTCTGTCGGAGAGATCAAAAGAAAAAATGGCGGGGATGGACAGCTTATGGCCACCAAGACTTAAATCAACGGTATGCAAATAAGCTTTGGCAGCTTCTGCATTTTGAACGCCGCTAAAATGTATGGGCGTACCTGCAGTAACATCAAGCCCCAACAGTTCGCCAATACTCCCGTCAAACACGCAAGTATCCGCTCCGGAATCCAACAGAACTTCGTAGTTGATTTTTTCTCCATTACCGAATAACTGAACCGGAATAATGGGTCGTAAAATAGAAAAACCGAAGAGTGGGTTTTTTACGGTTAAGGGAATTTTTTTATATTTGAACTTTATTGTCATAGCCAAGTGCCGACATATGGCAGAACTTCGGTCGGCACACGGTGCAAAATTGGATTCTGAAAACCCTTGCTGCGGGAAGTTTCCAACGCTGCTTTTGCGGTCTTTCCGCTGGCAACTACGGTTTGTTCATCGTCCTTAAGGGCAACCCACAAACCTTTGTATTTTTTATAAATTTTTGACCAGTCTATAGCCATATGATTAATTTAATTCCTTATATTTAAATATTATCAATAAAAGGCAACGTCTTGTCTATTTCTTGTCTATTTAAATGACTGGAGTAATTTATCAAACACCTCAACCATCGGTTGATGTGTTTGATAATTGAGTTTGTTTGAATGGGGTTTGCCCCGAAGAAAGCGGGGAAAATTTATTCGCGACGTAGAGCGAGTCCGGCCATTTATGGCCTAAGCGAGCCGAGGAGCTAATACAGGTTCAATACCTCGGAGCTCTGCTCCGAAATGGTAGTTGCCCCCTTGCAGTAATACCTCGTCATCCGCCTGAGGCGGATGCGAGGAACCTTTATTCTTGTCCGACGAATCCGCCGTGGCGGAGAAGTTGGATGGTTTTGGTAAGGGAGATTTATTCTCAATTAATCAATTCTCCTTTACAGTCAGATAATCTTCCAGCTTAAAGTTTAACACTTCTATATTTTAATTCGTGATTGTAAATGGTATTGAATTACTCCCACCGACGCTAATATTATAAGTTGCGTTCTGGGCATAAGGTGATATTTGGTAAAGGGCATCGATTTTACTATCCGAAATCACTCGTGAGTCAACGGGCATTAGGTCTGACCAGGCAGGAACCAAAGTATCTCCTCGACTAACATAGGCGGGCTGATGAGCAAAAAAGTAAAACCCACTACCGATAATTATAAGGTGCACAGTCAGGCCTGCTTTTGTTGAAGTGGGGATAATATAAGATATAGTGGGTTTGCTTGCGATTGAGGCAAGCCAATCACTAGCGTCTGAGACCACCGCTTCGGGGGTCTTTCAAGGGGTTTTGGGGCAGTTTTTCCTTAATAGTTCCACGCATCAGGGTCTGGGGTCAGGAGCAAAAACGGAACAGATGGGACAGTCGTAAGGGTAGGGTTTTGTGTTCCGTTTTTGACTTGTCCTGTACTTCTATGCTCTGATATGGATTTAGTTCCACAATAATATTTTAGCACAATTATTATGTTTGCCCATGCTGTTTCTTTAGGCGTTTTTTGTCTTCCGGCTTTTTCAGGTAATTATTTTTGCTGACTACCGGCCTGCCGGTTTCTTTTTCCAGTTCTTTCCTGGCAACCTCGGCGACCTTGGCCAGCCAACGCTTGAACGGTTCGGCTTTGGACGACGGGATTGATTGGATTATGCGGAAAACCCCTTCGGTGTTGGCACAATCGGTCTCGCGCAGTTTGCCGTCTGGAGCTGGTAATTTCAAACCGTGACAAAATGTCACGACTTCGCTTCCTTCCTCATTTAAGCGCTGTTTTAGCTTTCTCCAGTAAGCCCCGGCATCGGGACTGCCGGTAAGAACTCCGCACACATCCACTACCGAAAACCACCATTCATCCTGGTAAATTATTTTCCTGAAATTTTACCCGCACCTGTTTTATTTTGATGAATGAAGTTAAACTCATTTTTATTGCTCGCAAAAACTTAATTATAGGTATTTTAGCGTAAATTGGAGTATTATAAAAGGCTGACTGGGCAGACCGTGCTTGTCTTAAAGGATCGATAATTTAATAAGTAATGCTAAACGTTTGTATATCTTTTTACTGCATGATGTTTACTGCATGATAGTATTCTATCAAAGGGCATGAAAGAGTAAAATGTGCTATAATTATAAGGTCAATTATTAACTTAGCGTTAATGAAATATATGATCAAAAAAAGAAAATTTGTGTTTTTCTTAGCTGCCGCTCTAATTTGGAGCTTACAGCTTGTGCCTGCGCAAGCGGCACCACATCCGTTGAGTAGCAACATTGTTACCCCGGAAGGCACGGTTTACACGATTACAAAAGAAAATAACTTGACAGTACGAAGGCCGTATACTTCACCTGGCGCTTTCTTGTCTTTTAGCTATAACACTTGGGATACTATTGTAGGGGCATCAGCCGAGGATATGGCCTTGCCTGTTGGCAGTTTTATCGCGCCGCAAGACGGAAAAATCATCTGCTCGGACAGAGGCGCGGACAAAGGTACTTGCTATCTTATTACCAGCGGCAAAAAAGCCGGTTTTACCAGCGCTAATGTATTTACCCAGTTAGGGTATAATTTCAGTTATGTAATGTCGGGCGATGTATCTTTTTTGCCTTCAACGGCTAATATTGATACTCCTACCGCGCCACACAATCCTGGCACACTCATAAATAAAGATGGAACAGTGTATCTGGTTGCTAATAATGGATTACTTGGTTTACCGAACTGGGATACATTAAAATCATGGGGTTATTCGCCTACCGATATAATTCCGGCAAATTCCGCGGACAGAAATTTGACAGTAGTCGGCACGCTTGTTCCCAAACAGCCTGAACAAATTTCTCCTACGAATTTGGAAAATACAACCCCGACACCAACACCTACACCAACGGTTAATCCAAGTTCCATGACCGCCACCAGTCCATCAATCACCGGTCCTACCAGCGCCCAAGCAGGTGTTGCCGCCAATTATTATTTTAGGTCTACTGACAAGGACGGAAGTTATGACGGCGGTTTGATTACTTACACTATCAACTGGGGCGACGGTACGACCACCAACAGTCCCGTTGGTTTTCCATCAGGAGTAAGTTACAACGCTTCCCATAGCTGGACATCTGCCGGTACTTACCAAATATATGTTACCGCTACTCCGGCTTTGGGCAGCCCTGCCGCAGGAATACTTTCTGTTACGGTAAGTGCTCCCGCTTCTTCCATGACCGCCACCAGTCCATCAATCACCGGTCCTACCAGCGCCCAAGCAGGT
>CAYIHW010000046.1:0-484 GCA_964363335.1 uncultured Candidatus Saccharibacteria bacterium | reverse complement strand
GCGACGGTACGACCACCAACAGTCCCGTTGGTTTTCCATCAGGAGTAAGTTACAATGCTTCCCATAGCTGGACATCTGCCGGTACTTACACTATTTCGGTTACGGCCACACCTGCTTTAGGCAGTCCCGCCGGTGGAATTTATCAGGTTACGGTTCACTAAATCCTAAAAATGTTTTAAAGTAGTCAGTTTTTAGGGAGCTAATGGTTAAGTTTCAAATGAAAACAGAGCACTAGAATAACAATGGAATAACAGTTATGGGACATGACCCGTTTACATTCTATACAAAAAGACCCATCATGTGATGGGTCTTTTTGTGGTAGCGCTACCCCGCACAACTCGCAGACTCGTATGCGGGGCACGGCGGGGAATTCCTCCTCACGACATACCAAAGAAAAAGCCCCATACCGCCGAAGGCAGATGAGGCATTTTCTTTTTGGTAGCGCTACGGGGAATTGAACCCCGATTTAGTGGATGAAAACCAC
>CAYIHW010000045.1:0-8662 GCA_964363335.1 uncultured Candidatus Saccharibacteria bacterium | reverse complement strand
GCCGTTTTCACTTTTTCAGCTAAACCTAAAACATCCGTCGCTGTAGCCTTGCCGGTTTTGTTAATAATCACCAATGGCTGATTTTGATTTATTGCCGCGCCGCCCAGTTCCAAATCTTTTAAACCGCAAAGTTCAATTAAAAAAGCAGCCGGTACTTTAATTTGATTCAGCTCTTCAAATTTTTCAGTATCCAACTTTTCAACCGCGTGGCTACCGAAGCTATTAACAAATGTAGATTTCAATTGTGTGTAAACTTCGGGGCTCAAAATTGGATTTTTAAAAAATGACCCGGCATTGCCATTTTTTGCTTTTATAGGAAAAGGAAACTTTTTATTTCGAATTTCAATAACCGCTTGACGAATTTGCAAAATACTGGGGTTACCTTGGCTAAATTTTAGTTTTAAATCCCGATAATCCAATACCGGCTTGGGCAAGACAGAAAGCCTAAAAATTATATCAAATATAATATATTTACCTTTATTGGTAGAATTAAAAATACTTCGCCGATAAGAAAAATCGCATTCAGCATTTGAAAGTGAGGAAATTTGATGTGTCTCAGTATTAAGCACCAATACCGATTCAACAGTGCCACTGGCTTCCTGGCCATAAGCCCCGACATTTTGCACGGCGATAGCTCCGGTGCTGCCCGGAATATGGGACAAATTTTCAATCCCCCACCAGTTATTACTGACAGCAAAACTAACCGCTTCATCCCAAACTTCCCCCGAAGCCACTTTAAGCACAACCTGATTATTTTCCCGGCTTAAAATTTCCACACCTTTATTTACAATTTTTATTACCAAGCCGTCAAAGCCGTTGTCGCTAATAAGTAAATTACTGCCGCCGCCCAAAATAAAGGTTTTAAGCATTCGCGATTTAGCAAATTCAAAAGCCTGTAGAGCGTCAAATTCATCCCGCACCACACAAAAATACTTGGCCGGGCCGCCAATTTTAAACGTGGTATAAGGGGCTAATAAAATATTTTCTTGAATTTGCACTTTTGTTTACAAAATTTCTTTTAATTCGTAAGCCAGCCGATTAAAAGCACCGACGGCCATAACAATCACGACATCGGATGGTTTAGTTTCGGCTTTCAAAATACCTAACGCCTCCTGTTTATTATGAATTAGGCGAATGTTATCCTTTATCCTTAATCCTTTATCCTTAATTAAAGCGATCACCTCTTCAGATTTAATAGTAGCTTCTGACACTTTTTCCCGCGCCGGATAAATTTCGGAGATCAACACTTCGTCGGCCGAATCAAAACTGGTAACTAAATCTTCCAAAGTGGCTTTGGTTCTGGAAAAAGTGTGCGGTTCAAACACGGCCCAAATTTTTCCTTTAGGATACCGAAGCCTGGCAGCTTTTAAAGTTTCCCTGACCGCGGTTGGGTGGTGAGCATAATCGTCTATAATAATTACCTTATTTTTAACTCCCACAAACTCAAACCTTCTTTTTACGCCTTTATACGATAGTAAATCTAATGCTATTTGGTCCTGACTAAAGCCCAGCGACCGCAGAGTGGCAATTACCGCAAGGGCGTTATAAACGTTAATTTCCCCCGGCAGTTGAATTTTATACTGTTCGGTGGCGCCAAGCAATTTACCAGCTACATTTTTGGAATATTTGTTTGATATTTGCAGAGTTGTAAATTCACTGCCATATTGCGCCTGTTCTATTTTAAAATCCGCATCATTATGTACGCCAAAACACACACTGGAAATGTTGCTTCTGTGAACCAGCTTGGGCAACACCGCATCGTCCGCGTTATAAATAATTAAACCATCTTCCGGCATTTTATCAATCAGTTCGGCAAACTCGTCCTCCAAAGCCTCCAGACCGCTGAATACATCCGGGTGGTCAAACTCCAAATTGGTTAACACTAAAATATCCGGTCGGTAATAATGAAATTTTGGTGTTGGATCATCAAATTGAGATTTATACTCATCTCCTTCAAAAATAAAATAATTGCCATTCCCCACGTAAAAATTAGTTTGGTAATTTTGAAGCACCGCTCCGGCCATAAAGGCGCTGTCGTCTAAATTCTTAAACAAATGCCCCAAGAGGCCCGCAGTGGTAGATTTGCCATGAGTCCCTGCTACCACAACCCGCAGTTTGTCTTTGCTTAACTCATATAGAAGTTCGGCAAAAGATACCCGCGGCAAATTATTTTTTACAATATAGGCCACTTCCGGATTGCTTTCGGTTTCCCCGGCAGACAAAACAAAAAGTATCGCCTTGCTTTCAATAATATGTTTTTCATCATAACCAAAAAAACACTCAATGCCAGAATTTTTTAACACTTCTTTGGACGGAGAATACAACTCCTTGCTGTCAGACCCAGTTACTTCATAACCCATATTCTGGGCAATGGCAGCGGCGGCTGACATGGCAATGCCTCCCAAGCCAACAAAATATATCTTGGCTCCGGGAGCTAACATTTCGTATAAATTAAAATCTAAACGCATTATTATTTCTTATTAGACTTGTTGCTTAATTAATTGCTTTATTTTTTCAATATTTTCCGCGGCAACTCCCCTGCCCCGCTGGTAAAAATATAAATTGGTTTTCGGAGAAAATTCATTCTTTTTAAATTTGGGAATCCCCGGATAGATCATTAAATCGCAATTTTCTTCAACGTTAGAGTTCTTTTTGTTGGCTTCAATAGCCAAATCCAGACTCTTGCCAATAACTTCAAACATTCGCGGTTTCTTTAAACCTTCAGATTCATCAGTAAATATATTATGTAAGATATTCTCCAAATTATCAATTAAAAAAATCTTTTTTAGCAGATTAAAAAATTTCTTGGCGGAAATTAGATTCTCCGTAAATATATGTTTAGTACCGCGCATATTAACGCCAATTGTTACGTCCATCCCGGCTTGCTTTAAAAAATCCCCAGGCACCATAGTGAGCAACCCGCCGTCTATCAGCGTTTTACCTCCCCACTGCACTGGTTCAAATATCCCCGGCAGGGTGCAGGAGATTCTGACCGCGCGGGCAATGTCGCCCATGCACAGCAAAACTTTTTCCCCGGTCTGAATATCCACAGCTACAAAACCCATAAGGGGCCTAATTTCTTCAAAATTCATACCTTTGGTAAAAGTCTTAACCGCTTCTTCAAATAAATCTATGTTAAATAAGCCTCCCCCGTTTGACCTGACCATGTATGTTTTAAGGAGTTCGGGGGTCAAAGACAAAATTAGCTTTTTAAATTCCGGTAGAGTTCCGCAGGCGTAAGCGGCGGCCACTAAACTGCCTCCGCTACAAGCGGTAATATAATCCAGTTTAACATTCTGTTCCAATAAATATTCTAAAAATCCAATATAAAAAGCGCTGCGATTGCCGCTGCCGGATAGGGCCAAACCGACTTTGGGGCGTGTATTTGTGTTTTCCATTTATTTTTCCGCCAACTTAATAATAATTTCCGCAATTTTTGCTCCAGCATTTTTGGGCATAAGTTTTCCAATATTCTCTTCCAATTCCAGTTTTACTTCCTGAGCAAATACTAATTTACGAATGAGGCCGGTAAAATTCTTTGAGGTAATTTTATGCTGGGGAATAACAATTGCCGCCTGTTTTGACATTAAGTACTGACCATTTATCTCCTGATGGCTGTGGGGCATTGGCACAATTATGCTCAATTTTTTCAAATACGCCAGCTCAGTAATTGCCGATAACCCCGCTCGGGACAAAACTATGTCGGCCGCGGCATAAGCATTGGCTAAATCGGCTTCTTTCAGGAATGCCAGTCCATGGTAATTTTCATGTTGTATATTTTCTCCTTTGCCACGGCCGGTCGCATGAATGATTTGCACGGTTTTGCCTAAATCCGGCAGGCAATTTTTTATTAACTGATTAAAAAATTCCGCCCCGGTACCGCCGCCCAAAACCAGCAACGTGGGCAAATCGCTTTTGAGTTTAAAGTTGGTTATGGCTATTTGTTTATTGCCGTTTACTAATTGTTCTCGGAAAGGATTGCCGGTGGCTACTACCTTATCCGGATTCTTTTTATAAAAAATTCCTATAGAACTAGAAAAATTAGCTTGCGATTCGGGAAAGGTTACTGTAATTTTGGACACGATAAGCTGGCAGAGTTTATTGGCCAAGCTTAATACCACATCTTGTTGGTGAATGACCGAAGGAATGTTTAAAAACCAAGCGGCCCAAATTATTGGAACCTGCACAAAACTACCAGCGCCAAAAACACAATCCGGCTTATAGCTTTTTAAAATTTTATAACTTTGATAAAACGCGCCAATAAATAAAAATGGCGCGATAAAATTAGCCCAAGAAAAATATCGACGAAATTTCGCCACCGCAATTGGCGTAAATTCAATATGCTGCGCTTGGGCCATATTTTTTTCCGGTCCAATATTTGTTCCCACTAACAAAAAATGCGCTTTCGGATGGTGGGTTATAATTTTGTTAGCAACAGCAAGTAACGGGGAAACCGATCCGCCGCTGCCGCCACCTGCAAGAAGAATTTTCATACTAAAATTTTGCGATGAATTTTTAAAGTCTCCTTAACGGTATTATCACAACTAAACAATAAACTTCGCTGAAAACTTTTTTCTTGAATTTGACCGTAAAATCTGTCGTCCCGGGAAAGCAGGTGCATTTTTTCTCCAATATCTTTGGGGTCGAGCGGATCAAAATAAATACAAGCATTATCATATATTTCGTTAAATACCGGAATATTCGAGGCCAGCAGCGGCAAGCCAAAACTTAAAGCCTCTACCCCCGGTAAGCCAAAACCTTCATGTAAGGAAGCGGTAGCAAAACAATAAGCCCCTTTATATAAAGCCCGAAGCTCGTCTTCTTCGACTTGTCCGGTAAATACCAGACGGTCGATATTTTTTATGTCTAAAGCTTTGTGTTTTATTTCCGGGTAATGAGAATCGGCTTTGCCGACAACCACCAAATCCATATCGGCTTTATATTTTTGTAAGAAATAATCAAACCCGCGGGTTAAGTTAACAATGTTTTTTTTTCGCTCCAACACCCCGACAAATAAAAAATACGGGCGGCTCAGCAAGTAGCGTTTTTTGACTTCACTAACCAATCCCTCGTCCACGTTTATGTTTAAAGACGATCCTTCATAGGTAACATGAATTTTTTCTGGACGTACGTTAAGGTATTTGACAATATCTTGCTTGGAATATTCCGATACCGTAATAATGGCTTGAGAATTTTTTGCCGCGGCTTCAATAATTTTTGTATAGGCCATAAAATGCAGCAGCCTGCTTTTTTTAGCTCCGCTGATTTTATGATGCACCATATCGTGGATAGTAGTAATAAATGGCCGTTTATAAAAATACGGAACATTAAAATTCGGAAAGTGAACCAAATCCAAATCGTGTTTATTTAGTAATCTTAAAAATGACACCTGTTCGGCAAATGAATAATGCCGAACGGCTGTTTCAATTAACCGCGCATTTTTAAACTGCTTAAAAACTTCCAGTTCCGCCGGATCAACGGTTTTTTTATTGTAAAATAAAAAGTAGAAATTTTCCTTATCGGCGCTTAAAATCCGCGGAAATAATTCCTGAGCGTAGCGGCCAATGCCGCCCATTCTAGTACCAAATATTCTTATGTCCAAGCCGATTCTTTTTTGCATTATAATAGCTTAAAATTATTCAAAACTTCCTCGGCTGTTTTTACCCAAGTAAACTTTTTTGCTTGCAGTAATCCTTTTTCAATTAAACTCGCGCGCAGGGCTTTATTTGCGACAATCTCGGTTAGGGCAAAGCTTAAATCGTCCACGCTGTAAGGGTTAATTAATAAGCCAGCGCCGGACACCACTTCCGGTAAAGAGGTAACATGGCTGGCAATTACAGGCGTACCCGAGGCAAAGGCTTCTAATGGCTGAAAACCAAAACCTTCATAAAAACTAGGGTAAACCAGAGCCTTAGCCATTTTTATCAGCGCGGGCTTGTCGCTTTCGGATATGTAGCCAATATACTTTATTTTAGCATTTTTTTTACTTTTTTTAATAAGCGCAAAATCTTTTTTATATTTCCAACCCAAACGCCCGGCAATAACTAAATGTACGGAATTGTTGACCTGTTCAAATGCCCTAATCAGCGTTTTTAAATTTTTCCGGGGTTCAATGGTGCTCAAAAATAAATAAAAATCCCCCGGCAAACCATACCGATTTCGCAAATTCCTTTGATCTTCTTCCATCACGCTCGGATTAAATATATTATGATCCAAGCCAGGATATATAACTTTAATTTTTTCGGGCGCAATGTTAAACACTTTAATTAGATCATTTTTTGTGTACTCGGATACGGCAAATAAAATATTTGCCCGGGCAAAAGCCCGCTTATAATTTAAAAATTTATGCCACATTCTTCTTTTGACATCATAAAATTCCGGGGTAAGAACCGGCGAAAGGTCGTGTGTGGTTATGACAAGCTTGGCTGAATTAGAAATATGGTACTGATTTAAATTCGGCATAAACAACAGGTCAAAGTCCCCTGCCAACTGCTCCAGCTTTAGCGCTTTAAGCTTTAAACCAATATTCAAAACTTTATTTGGCAACCGGGAATGAATTACTTTGGAATTTACATAGTGAAAGTCGCCCAACTGCTTGTTGAAAAAAGAATTATAAAATAATGTGTACTGGTTGGTTTTGTCTAACTTAAGCAGGTTGTCCAGCAGGTTGAGCGTATAATTCTCCACCCCGGATATACTGCCGGAAGACAAACTGCGCAAGTCAATGGCTATTTTCATAGTTTGGAAACAAATTCCATAAATGATTTTTTAAACTTTTCTTTGCTAAACTTTTTTGCCTGTTGCTGTAAATTTTCAGCCGAATACTTTTTATAGTTCCAAGCTAAAATGGCTTTTTTAATTTCGTCTTTATTATAGGAAGAAAAAAACTCGCCCGTTACCCCTCTGACGATGGTTTCCAAACTGCCTCCTTTGTCATAAGCCAGCGTTGCGGTGCCGCACGCGGCGGCTTCCAGCGGCATAAGGCCAAAGTCTTCTATTTGCGGGTAAATGTACGCGAGGGCCCCGCTGTATTCATTTCTTAACTCCCTGTCAGAAATTTTGCCTAAAAATTTAATATTATTTTTGGCAATAGACTTTAAATATTCTTCCTGCCTGCCGGTACCCGCAACATGAAGCGGTAAACCCAATTCGTTAAAAGCTTCAATTACTAGCTCATTTTTTTTATGCGCCTGAAGCCGTCCGGCAAGTAAAAAATAATCTTGTTTTTTAACTGTCATTGCGAGGAGTGCATCCGACGAAGCAATCTTTTTCTGAGAAGGGATTGCTTCGGCTGCACTCGCAATGGCAGAAGTCAAAACTGGTTCCCACAAACTCAAATCCACAAATGGATAGATTACTACACTCTCGCGATTATAAAACTGCTTCACTCGTTTTTGTACTTCCGCTGAATTGGAAATAAAATAATTAACCCGCTGGGCGCCATTATAGTCCCACTTTTTCATTAATTTTATGCATAACTTTGCCAACGGTTTTAAAATTGTCGGGACTTCCTGGTCTACATATTCCGGCTCGCTCCATAA
The DNA here is from genome assembly GCA_964363335.1 of uncultured Candidatus Saccharibacteria bacterium. GTDB lineage: Bacteria > Patescibacteriota > Doudnabacteria > UBA920 > UBA920 > PALSA-1336. The sequence goes on along the minus strand of CAYIHW010000045.1, from coordinate 1,121 downwards.
AAATCTGGCTGGTGTATGGCAATAATTTATATGTACACGGTTTTTTGGAACTGTGATATTTTTTATAAACCCAGAGCTTGTGGAAATAACCAAATCATACCCTTTAAAATCTAAAGACGAAACCGCTAAAGGGATAACTGGCAAATAATATTGAAGCTTAGGGAAAATATTGTAAAATATTTGCAGCCAGGAAGTGCGAATGTCCCATGTTTTATATTTATCTTTTAACTTTTTGTTCTGCACTAAAACAAAAACCGGAGCCTGGGGATAAATTTCGTGCAGAGCTTCCAAGACCCTCTCCGCTCCGCCAAGTTGCGTTAAACTATCATGCGCTAAGGCTATATTTAATTTAGATATATTCATTAGTAATTCGCTTTCGGTTTTTTTGCAAAAAATAACAGCCAAAAGGTTTTTGCTAAAATTTTAATGTCCAGCCACAGCGACCAATTCTCAATATAAAAAGTATTTAAGCGAATCTCCTCTTCAAACGGCAAATCCGGCCAAGCCACTTGAGCGATTTGCGACAACCCAAATATTCCGGGCTTAATGCTAAACATTCTAGGATAGCGTGCCCGATATTTTTCAACTTCATCCAAAACATGAGCTCTTGGGCCAACCATACTCATATCCCCTTTTAGCACATTCCAAAATTGTGGAATCTCATCCAACTTACTGCGTCTTAAAAATCTGCCGACTTTAGTGACGCGCGGATCGTCTTTAATTTTTAAAAATGGCCCATTCTCTCCGCCGCGATCATTTGTGTGCCACAATTCTTGTCTAATTTTTTCTGCTTGCTCTCCGCCAAAATCATGGCCAATACTTAAGTGGCTATACATACTGCGGAATTTATAAAATTGAAAGTCTTTGCCACGCCCGCCCCTCAGCGCGGAATATATAACCTTGCCTTTGGAATCAACTCTTACTGCCAAGGCGATAATAAAAAACAGCGGGGATGTTAAAAACAGACAAACCGCACTGACCAATAAATCCAAAACTCTTTTGCTAACTTTACCCCAACCATCTAGCGGGGTATTTTTTAGGCTAATAACCGGCAATCCGTTTAAATTTTCTGTTTCAATAATATTTCTCTGGACTTCAAATAAATTCAGGACGAAGCTAAA
>CAYIHW010000044.1:0-8814 GCA_964363335.1 uncultured Candidatus Saccharibacteria bacterium | reverse complement strand
TTAACAGCTATTAATGGCGGCCGCCCGAGCCCAAAGGCCGATGGCGGAAAAATAGGAATAATTGTCGGCCCGGAAGGCGGTTTTAGCGAGGCGGAGATGCTTGAGTTTAAAGCGCTGCCTAATGTGAGGACTTTAACTTTGGGTCCGGTTTTACTTCGGGCCGAGACAGCGGCGCTGGCCGCGATTTCCGGCATAAGAATGGTAGTTGGGTATTAAGGGTCTGTTGCCAAACGCCATTTTGACTGTAATTTCAGAATTTTGGCGGCTTGCCCCAAAAAATTTATCCGCTTAACTCAAGGTTAAACATCAAAATTTGTTTGTGCCAATCCGCTAATTCTTGATGGGTATCGGGCTTTGCCCGGACCAGCTCAAGTCAAAATTCTGAAATTTCGCCCTAAAAGCGCATTTGGCAACAGACCCATTAAATTTATTTTGTTATGTGGGCGCAATATTGGTTGGCAAAATTATTAATATATAAATATTTCATTGCTTTTCCGCTAGCTATAGTTGAGGGCCCAATAATAATGGTGGCTTGCGGTTTTTTGCTGCGTTTAGGAGTCTTTAGTTTTTGGCCGGTTTATTTAGTGCTGATGTTTGGAGATTTTACGGCAGATATAATATGGTATTTTGTCGGGTATTACGGAGCGCGAAAATTCGCGGTTCGTTGGGGAAAATATTTTAGCGTTACTCCGGAGGCGCTGGAAAAACTGGAAAATTTATTTAAGCACCACCATGATAAAATATTATTTCTATCCAAAATTACCATGGGTTTTGGTTTTGCCTTAGCTACGCTAATAGCGGCCGGCATGGCTCGGGTGCCGTTAAAAAAATACGCGCTGTTTAATTTTTTGGGAGGATTTATTTGGACGGCGTTGTTAATTGGAGTCGGTTATTTTTTTGGCCATCTCTACACTTTAATCGACAAGAGTTTTAAAGCCGCTTTTGTGGTTTTTTTAAGCGTGATGCTGGCGGCGGTTTTATACGGGGCCGGAAAATATTTTAAAACCCATTTGGCAAATAAATATTTATAATTCACACTTTAGGCTTAATAAAGGTTCCTCGCAGCAGAGCTGACGAGGTATTACTGCAAGGGAACAATTATCATTTCGGAGCAGAGCTCCGAGGTATTGAACCTGTATTAACTCCTCGGCTCGCTCGGCCATAAATGGCCGGTCTCGCTCTACGTCGCTAATAAAAATAATCAATGCAAACTAAAAATTTCATTAAAAATAAATTCTCATTTATTATTCCCACTCTGAATGAAGAGAAGGTGCTGGCAAAATTAATTGCCAACTTGCGGGAAATAAAAACTTTTGAGTATGAAGTGATTGTTTCCGACGGCGGCAGCACAGATGCCACAATAAAGATTTCTCAAGGCCTGGCCGATAAAACTTTAGAACATACATCGCAAACGCGGCAAACCATTGGTCTGGGCCGAAACCTTGGAGCCGCGGCGGCGAGCGGAGAATACTTGGTATTTTTAGACGCCGACGTGCATATTTTTAATCCCGACAATTTTTTTGAGCAAGCGTTAGCGCATTTTCAAAATAACCCGAAATTAGTGGGATTGGGCGGGTGGCTTAGAGTGTTTAAAAAAATGGAAACCCTAGGCGACCGGATTGGTTATGGTTTGTTATCTAACAGAACTTTTTCTTTTTATAATAACTGGTTAAAAGTCGGCGCTAACTGCGGCGAGTTTGGTATGATTAAAGCGGAAGCCTTTTGGCAATTAAATGGTTACCGGGAAGATTTGCCGGTGGATGAAGACCGTGAGTTGTTTCATCGCTTGTCTCGCATTGGCCACACCCGCACAGATTCCAAGCTGGTGGTTTACCATACCGGCCGTAGGCCGCACACTTTGGGTTGGCCGAAGCTTCTGTGGGAGTGGGGCATTAACGCCGTGTGGCTGGCCTTATTTAACCGCTCAGCCAGCAAAGAATGGAAAGTAATACGATAGTAAAATAAAGGTTCCTCGCAGCATAAGCTTACCGAGGTATTACTGCAAGGGGGCAACTACCATTTCGGAGCAGAGCTCCGAGGTATTGAACCTGTATTAGCTCCTCGGCTCGCTCGGCCATAAATGGCCGGACTCGCTCTACGTCGCGAATAAAAAATCCGCTCCGCTCTTTGTAATAAAGAGCGGAGCGGATTTTGTAAATTGATACTACTTTTTTTCTTTTGCTTTTTGAATCAGCCAACTGGAGCTTTGAATTTTGTCGCCTAAATTAAAAGCCATTTTTATTCCTAATTTATCACAGAGTTGGTATTCGGGAATATTATCATGTTTTCGGTCACCGCCGTTGGCAAAAATATCAGGGCGCAGTTCTTCCAGTTCGCGGCAGACTGACATGTCCGTGGCGCCGGCGGGATGTTTGGTAATAATTACTTCATCCACATAACGCAAGGCCTCTATTATCGCTTTGCGTTCCCGCTCAGGCATAAAGGTGAAGCCTTTTTTTTGGATGAGCCAATTGTCATTATTTAAAATAACCACCAACCGGTCGCCCATCTCCTTGGCGCGCTGCATTAATTCCACGTGTCCAATATGAATGGGGTCAAAGCCCCCGGATACCGCCACTATAGTCATAACCAAAATAATTAATTATTAAGCAACAGGTCTATTAGTGTTCGCCGCCTTTTAGCTTTTTGGCGAAATTGGAATTTTTTTCGTACAGATCCAAAATTAATTTTTCTATGTCCGCCGGGTTCGGGACATTGTCAAACTCAAATCTTTCCACCGTTCCCGCGGTCTGTACGTAGATGTCGCCGTAGTTGAAAATCGTGCCTAAAATCCCATTAGTGTTGCTGGTAACGTCTTCAATTTTGTCTATGTGAAGTTCGGAGATGGTGTGGGAAAAAAGGCCGACTTGGTCAATATCTACAATACGGATGTTGGTGATTATTTGGATGTTAAGATAATAAAAAACAAAAATTAAAAATAGCGCCAGGGTTAAAAACAGGGTATAAATTTGGACTCCAAGCATAGTAATATTACCCCACGAGCCTTCAAAAATGGCCGGCACATAAGCTCCGGCAAAACGGTTAAATAGCACCAGAGCCACGGCAAAAAATACCCAGACCAAAAATTTTAAAAATAGAGCCACCCAGTGTTCTCGAACCACGAGGTAAACAGTCTCGGTTTCCAGCTGGCTGGGAAAAAGTTTTTTGGACATATTAAGCAACAAGTCTATTAGGAAAGAATAAGGGTTAAAGTTTGGAAGCTATCGGCGAAAATTTTTAAAAAGAGAAAGCTGTAAACTAAAATGATGCTGAGTGTTAGTGGGGCAGAGCGTCCGTAGCGGATTAAAATATACACGCCAAATAAAGAAAAAAAACTTAAAATGCCGACTGTTAAAAAGTAAATTCCGGCGATTAATAAGTTGGCGGGATTGGAGAGATTCATAATTAATTAAATAAAATTTAGAAATTAAGTAAAATTAACAAATTTTAAAACAGAGTTTTCTTTTGAGATGATGGGGGAGGGGTTATTTCTAAGTGGGTATAAGCGGCTTCTGTGGCCACCCGGCCCTTGGGGGTTTTGGCAATAAGCCCGAGGCGGATAAGGAACGGTTCATGAATATCGGTAATAGTATCTTCTTCTTCGCCGGTAGCGGCGGCTAAAGTATTTAAACCTACCGGACCGCCGGAAAATTTGTGGATTAAAGCTTCTAGAACCCGTCGGTCATTCTTGTCTAGTCCTAATTTATCAACTTCCAGCAAGTTTAAAGCTTTTTGCGCCGTAGTTAATTCAATTGTATCATGGCCTTGCACTTGGGCAAAATCCCTGACTCGGCGCAATAAACGGTTAGCGATGCGCGGGGTAAAGCGGCTGCGGCGGGAAAGTTCTTCAGCCGTATCTTTTTCCACATCCATACCTAAAATATTGGCGCTGCGTTTAATAATTTTTTCCAAATCTGCCGGTTCATAATATTCCAAACGATAAGTAGCGCCAAAGCGGTCGCGTAAAGGTGAGGAGAGTAGGCCTATGCGCGTTGTCGCGCCAATTAAAGTAAAGCGCGGCAAATCCATGCGGATGCTTCTGGCGCCCGGGCCTTTGCCTAAAATAATATCCAAGACGTAATCTTCCATGGCCGGGTAAAGCACCTCTTCCACGTTTTTATTTAAGCGGTGGATTTCGTCTATAAATAAAACGTCCCCGGTTTGTAAATTGGTAAGAAGCGAAGCTAAGTCTCCGGCGCGCTCAATGGCCGGACCGGATGTGATTTTAATATTTACGCCCATCTCCCGGGAAATAATATGGGCTAAGGTGGTCTTGCCTAAACCCGGCGGGCCATACAGCAGTACGTGCTCCAAAATTTCCTGCCGTTGCTTGGCCGCGGTCATAACAATATTTAAATTGTTTTTTACCGCAGTTTGGCCAATATATTCGTCCAAAGTGGATGGTCTTAAATTTTGGTCTAATTTCTCGTCCTCCTGTGTGCTAGTGGCCGCGTCCAGGGGAGAAAACTCTTCTTCCAGGTTTTCGGATTGGGATTGGATCATATAACTACAGACTTTTAGCAAATAATGCGAATCTACAGAAAACTACAGAATCTAAAATCAAATGTAAGAGGTATTTGCACAACTACTTTATAGTTCTATTTTACTATATTTTATCTTGACTTAATAGGAGGCAATTATTGTGGAATGGCTACCGGCGTAGTGGTTGGAGCTTTGACAAATTCTTCGGTCTTGTGAAATAAGGCCGGGGATTGGTAGACGGATTTAAAAGTGGAGGTACTGGTTTCGCCGTCTTTGGTAACAGTTCTGGTCCACGCGGCCTTCATACTGCCGTCCGGTTTTCTGTCATATTGGATGGGTTTCTCCAAAACAACTTTTCGGCTGTCTTTGGTGCCGTAAAAATCAAAGACCAAAGTATTTTTATCTTTTTCATAAGCCCAAATTAAAATGGCGCCGGGAGTATCATTAATAAATTTTAAATCCACTACTCCGGGGTAAATTGTGGCGTCAGTGCCTTGTGGGGAATAATATTGGACCGCGTAGGCATGGTTGCGCCTTTGGGAAATAGGCAAGCCGCCGTTCATGGCCGCGCGAAATGCCGTGGATGAAACCTGGCACAATCCCCCACCGAATTCCGGTACTGTACCTTCTTTTTTAATAACCAGCTCGGGTAAAAAGCCGTTTTCTCCGTCTACCGGACCTAAATATTTATTAAAACTAAATTCTTCCCCGCGCTTAATTATCAGCCCTTTAAATTTTTCCACCCCGACGGTAATGTTGTGGCGGCGGTTTTTGGGGCTGCCTTTAAAACTTGATACACCCTCTGCCAGCAGTTCGTTTATCCCTAAGTCGTTTGTGGAAGACAGCGAGATTTGCGGCTCGGATTCGTAAGCGGTCATTTCCAAAGAAGCTTTGTCGGATTGTAAGGCATTGAGGGTTTCCATGGCGGTTTTGTAGACGTTGATTTTAACGCCGGTTTGGGGCGGCGTAAATTCCACTGCTAAATTATCTTCTATTTTTAACACCGGATTTATGGAATCAACATTTATTTTTTTCGCGGCTTCCATGATAAATTCATAAACCGGAGCAAGTTGATAATTATAGAAGGCTTTAGTTTCTATTTGTTTTTGAGGTTGGCCGACAAAGGCAAGCAGGCTGGATTCTAAATTAGATGGAGGGGTAAAAATGGCATTGGTTTTTAAAACTTGTCTGCCTTGCCAGGAAACAAGAAGGTTTTTATCAACTACAATTTTTTGGTCATTATATGTAAAGGTAAAAGTTTCCGGAATATGCGCGGCCACAGCAAATCTTTCCGGCAAAAACGCCAAAGATGCTCCAAAGAATAGGAAAATGAAAATTTTTGCATTCATTAATTTAAAAATTTAATGACTCGGGTTTTTGGCGGTAAATGAGTTTTAATTTTATCGGCCCACTCAATAAAAGTTACGGCGTGGCTTTGCCCCCAGAATTCGGTTAGCCCTAAACTTTTAGCCTCGGCAAAGTTTTTGGTGCGGTAAAGGTCTAGGTGGTACACTAAAATTTGTTTGTTTTTAATTTTTACGGGAAAGCAGTTAAGTAAAGTAAAGGTTGGGCTGGTAATATGGTGTTTAATTTTTAGCTCTTTGCCAACCGCTTTGACAAAAGTGGTTTTACCGGCGCCCAGCGTGCCTATTAGGGCAAATATCTCCCCGCCATGTAAAGAAGAGGCTATTGTTTTGGCTAAGGTGGGAATGTCTTTTAAGCTGGTAGTTAGGGCTTGCTTCATAAATTCCGAAACGATAAATTAATTTGAGTTGACAAAAGCTTTATTTTTGTAGGTTTCTGTAGTTGCCTGTTATACCTTCTGTAGCTATATTTTACCTTGATTGACCCGTTTAGTAAAATCGGCTATACTAAGGAGTCGTAAAGTAATAGTTGGGGTAATTATGCAGTTAAATATTGAGCAGCAAATATTAGAGCAATTTAAAAAAGCCGGAAAAATACTAATAGTTTTGCCGGAAAATTTAAACGTTGACGCGCTTTCTGCCGGGTTGGCTTTAAGGCTGTTTTTGTTTAAACAGCAAAAAGAGGTAGCTGTCGCCAGTTCTAGTTTGGTGCCATTGCAGTTAAAATTTCTCCCCGGCGCCGATGCTGTCCAGGATCATCTTACGCAAGGGAAAAGCTTGGTGGTGTCCATAAATACCACGGTAAAAAAATTGGAAGAAATCAGCTATCAAAAAACTCCGCAAGTAGTGCAAATTTATTTAAAATCTCAGGCCGAGGAGTTTGACGAAAAAGATATTAGTTTTTCCAAAGAGCGGGCGCCTCTGGATTTAATAATCGCCCTGGGCGGTAAGTCTTTGGAAAGTTTTGGAAAAATTTTTGAACAAGCCGCGGATCGGTTTTTTGAAACGCCAAAAATAAATATTGATTGCCATGCGGCGAATGAATATTTTGGCGCCATAAATTTGGTAGATATTACCGCCACTTCGGTTTCGGAAATTTTGGTGGAGTTAATGCAAAAATATGAGGAGCAATTAATTGACGAAGATATTGCCACTTGTTTATTGTCCGGCATTATTGAAAAGACCGCCAGCTTTCAGCATGTGCAAACCACCCCGCGGGCGTTTTTAAAAGCCAGCGAGTTGGTGGCGTTAGGCGGCCGCCAGCAGGAAATAGTGAAAAATATTTTTAAAACCAAGTCTTTGCCGCTGTTAAAATTGTGGGGCAGAACTTTGGCGAGAATGAAAGTGATTGAAAGTTTGCCGGCCGTTTATGCCCCTTTGAGTTTGATGGATTTTGAAAAAGCCGGCGCCGGCTTGCCTGAGGTTTTGCCGGTGCTTAAAGAGTTGGTGGATAATTTGAACGGTAATAAAATTTTCGCGCTTGTTTATGAAATGCAAAAAAATCAGATTGGCCTGCAAATGGCAGTCCATGAACAAGTTCAGGCGGACAAATTGTTAGTCGCCTTCCCAGGAGCCAGCCAGTCCGCCATGGTCATAGGGGACTTAAGGCTGATTGAATATAGTTTTGCCGAGCAGACGCTGGAAGAGGCGGAAAAGTTTTTTGAACAGGCAGTAAAAAGTGTAAGTTAGCCAAAACCAAAAAAAGAGAGTAAAATAAGCCTTATAAAGGCTTATTTTTTATGAAAAAAGATAATAAAAAAATAGTTCCCAATAACAGTTTTACGGAATTTTTGCTTTATACTACACCAAATGGCAAGGTGAGGGTGGAGATATTTTTACGTGATGAAAATATTTGGCTTACACAAGCGAAAATAGCTGAACTTTTTGGAGTAGAGAGGAGCGTTGTCACCAAGCACCTTCAAAATATTTTTCAAGATGGTGAATTGGGTAAAAATTTAACTTGTGCAAAATTTGCACAAGTTCAAAACGAAGGGCAAAGACAGGTTTCAAGAGATGTAGAATTTTATAATCTTGATGCAATCATTTCGGTTGGTTATCGTGTTAATAGCACGCAGGCTACGCAATTTCGCATTTGGGCCACGGAACGATTGAAAGAGTATATTATAAAAGGCTTTACAATGGACGACGAGCGGTTGAAAACTCCCAACTATACATTTGGTCAAGATTATTTTGAGGAGCAGTTGGCACGCATAGCGGACATTCGTAGCAGTGAGCGCAGGTTTTACCAGAAAATCACTGATATTTATACGCAGTGCAGTGTGGATTATGATAAAAATAGCACCGAAGCTAAGCATTTTTTTGCCACTGTGCAAAATAAACTTCACTTCGCCATTACGAGCAAAACAGCTGCGGAAATTGTGCAAGAGCGGGTGGGTAGTGCCAAACCTAATATGGGACTTATAACATGGAAGAATTCTCCAAAAGGCAATATCCGCGAAGCAGATGTTGTGATCGCTAAAAATTATTTAGATAAAGAAGAACTTGAAGGCCTCAATAATATAGTGGAGCAGTATCTTATCTTCGCCGAGTCACAAGCTAAGCGCAAGCAAGCAATGTTTATGCTGGATTGGGATAAAAAGTTAAGTGAATTTTTAAAACTCAATGATCGCGATATCTTGGGAGATTTAGGAAAAGTTAGTCATGCAGTTGCCGAAGCCCTGGCATTGGGAGAATATAAAAAATATCATAAAGCACAAAATAAAAATTATATCTCTGATTTTGATCGCGAGGTGAAAAAGCTTTTAAAAATGAAAAAGAAAAAAACTTTATAATTTGGCAAGAATTAAAATAGCCACCAAATGGGTGGCCAGGCTTTCCAGATAAGCCATTTGTCGTAAAACAAACGGACACTGCCACACGGGCATTTTTCTCCAGAATCTTATTATAAACATATAATAAACCATAAACATTATTATGCCGAGACAAAATTTTTAGTCTATAATTAAGC
>CAYIHW010000043.1:0-9435 GCA_964363335.1 uncultured Candidatus Saccharibacteria bacterium | reverse complement strand
CAAAGGAGCCATGACCAAACCAATTAAACCAAGATATGAAACAAATGCAAAAACAGCTTGCAAATACCTATTTGTAAGCCTCTTGACTCTATGTTCCACACCCAAAAAATGAGATGTGAGCATATATTTTATTGTTATTTTATTTCGATTAAGTAATCAACTAAGTGCTTAATACTAATTATTAATTTTATTATAGCACGTATTTCGCCATTGGTCAACCAAAATCCCAAAAATTCTAATCCCAAAAATTCTTTAATCTGAAGTGCAACCAGCGACCAGGCAAATAAATCACCCCAGAGCAGAGCTCCGAGGTATCAACTGCACGTTCCCAGTGTGTCATTCCGGACCTACCTGCCGGCAGGCAGGCTTGATCCGGAATCCAGATCTAAGCACTGCATGGATCCCGGACATCCCGACAAGTCGGGATTCCGGGATGACACAGGGGGCAACCCCGTAGCAAGCTGATGGGGTATTAAAAGAATAAAAAGACCCAAGTAAATGCGGTAAGATGGTTAAGTTAAAAAGCTTTTCTATGTTACAGATCTGTTGTCTGGTTTTAAGTAAATATTATTTTCCGGCCAAAGATAAAATTGTTTCCAATTCCGGCTTGGTAAATTGTTTTGTGGAGAGAATGTGAGGCATAAAAATAACACGGCTGGCTTTACTAAATACGAATCGGTACTAATATACTAATCTAAAACGGTTGACATTAGTATATTAGTAAAAATTAGTAGTTAGTAAAAACAGTAATTTAATTTTTTAAATATTCTTTATAACTTTTAATTTCCAAATCTTCCGGCTGAAGATGCTTTAAAGCTTTAATAAACGCCCTGGCTAAATGCAAGTCAGTAAAAAGCGGAACTTGATTGTCAACGCTGGCCCGACGAATCCGGTAGCCGTCGGTTAAGTGCCTCACCACGGTATTTTCGTCCGTTCCGGTCCCCCTCTGGCTCAAGTTTACCACAAAGGCCACTTCCTTATTTTCTAATACTTTCAAAAAATTTGGCGCGCTTACTGAAGCCCTATTTTTATTTCCAACTTCCGAGGCTTTACGCACCACCTGGCAATTAATTCCCTGCTGGGTTAAAAACTCGGCCGTGGTGTCGGTAGCAAAAATTTTGTAATTTAATTCGCTTAACATCAGCGCGGCTTCTAAAAATTTCACCTTATTAATTCTACCGCCTAACGACAATAGTACGCTTTTTTTCGCAAAATCAAAATTATTCGCGCTCAATATAGACTTCAGCAGGGCTTCATTGTAAGTTTTGCCAAAAGCCGCCACTTCGCCCGTGGAAGACATTTCCACGCGCAATATCGGATCCGCCCCGGACAGCCGGGCAAAGGAAAATTGCGGACTTTTTACCACCACCGAGCCGGGATATTCATACTTAAATTTTTTAGCCTTGCCGTAAAATGCGTCCACCGCCATTTCCGGAAAGTTTACATCCAGCGCCTTAGACAGCAACGGGAAAGTCCGGCTGGCCCTTAAATTCACCTCAATGACATAAGGGATGTTATCTTTAACCAAAAATTGAATATTAAACGGGCCGATAACTTTTAACTCGCGGGCAATTTTTTTGGAGATTTCCCGCAACTGGTATTCTGTGGAGGCGTAAACCCGCTGGGTTGGATAAACAATCGTGGCGTCGCCGCTATGGACGCCGGCATTTTCCACGTGTTCGGAAATAGCGTAAATCATCAATTGGCCATTTTGCGCCACAGCGTCAAATTCCAGCTCTTTGGCATTTTCCACAAATTTCGAAATTGTTACCGGATGTTCGGGGCCCAAAATCGCCGCTTTACCGGCAAATTCCAACAGCTCGCGCGAGTTATAGCATACGCTCATAGCACTACCGGAAAGTACGTAAGACGGCCGAACAAGGACCGGGAAACCCACTGTGGCAGCGAATTTTTCCGCCTCCGCCAAATTAGAAAAACTTTGCCAGCGGGGCTGTAAAATTTTTAACCGGTCAAGCATAGCGGAAAATTTATTCCTATCTTCCGCCCGGTCAATATTTTCCGCGGTCGTCCCCAGCAATTTAAAACCCGCGCGCGCCAATTTTTTCGCCAAATTATTCGGCCGTTGTCCGCCCACGGAAATAATTGCTCCTTCGGGAGATTCAAATTCATAAATATCGGACACCGTTTCAAAAGACAAATTTTCAAAATACAACCGGTCCGACATATCATAATCGGTAGACACAGTTTCCGGATTGCAATTTATCATTATAGATTTCCGGCCATACTTTTTTAAAGCCAGCGCGGTATTGACCGCCGACCAGTCAAATTCCACGGAAGAACCAATATGGTACGGCCCACTGCCCAACACCATAACGCCTTTTTTCGCCACCGGTTTTACGTCCATGTGGTTGCCGTGATAGGTTAAGTACAAATAATTGGTTTTTGCCGGAGCTTCGCCGGCTAAGGTGTCTATTTGAAATACGAATGGTTTTATGCCAAAACTTTTACGCAAACGCCTAACCGCAAATTCGGTTTGGCCGGAAAGAGCGCCGATTTTTTTGTCGGAAAAACCCAACCGCTTAAGTTTAAACAAACTTTCCTTGCCGATAATTTCCCCGTGAGTCCGCGTTAATTTCCCCGTGAGTCCGCGTTCCTTGATAAATTCTGTTTCGGCTTGGACAATATTTTTTATCCGGTGCAAAAACCACGGGTCTATGCCGGTCAATTTATAAATTGCCCCCACTGTCATCCCCTTTTTTAAAGCTGAGGCAATGGCATACAGCCGTTTTGGCGTGGCTTTTGTAAGGTAGGCTTTTAGTTCGGTTAAATTTTCCGGCAAACCGTTATCGGTTACGCTTTCAATATTTCCCGACTGCATACGCACAGCTTTTTGCAAAGCTTCTTCAAAACCGCGGCCAATGGCCATTACTTCCCCCACTGACTTCATAGCCGAACCGATTTTTTCTTCCGCGCCCTTAAACTTTTCCAAATCCCAGCGGGGAAATTTTACCACCAAATAATCTAAAGCCGGTTCAAAAAAACTTTGGGTGGATTTAGTTACCTGATTCTGCACTTCGGACAGACTCTTGCCTAAAGCCAATTTTGCGGCGACATAGGCCAAAGGGTAGCCTGTGGCTTTGGAGGCCAAAGCTGACGAGCGAGATAGACGGGCGTTGACTTCAATAACCTGAAAGTCCATTTCACCTTTGACTAATTTAGGGTTTAAGGCGTACTGGACATTACACTCGCCGACTATCCCTAAACTTTTAACTATTTTAATGCTGGCTTCCCGAAGCGCGTGGTACTCATAATTATTTAAAGTCTGGCTGGGCGCCACCACAATGGAATCCCCGGTATGGATGCCCAGCGGGTCAAAATTTTCCATATTACAAACCGTCACGCAGTTATTATAGCGGTCGCGGACGACTTCATATTCCACTTCTTTATAGTGATGTAAATACTGCTCCACTAAAACTTGCGGACTAACCGCAAGCGCGCCAAGGACTAATTCTTCCAATTGCTTTTGATTCCCGGCCACGCCGGATTTTTGGCCGCCGAGCGTGAAAGCCGCGCGTACCATTAAAGGGTAGCCGATTTTTTTGGCTGTAACTAAGGCCTGTTTTAAACTCGTGGCGGCCGCGTTTTTGGGTACCGGAATATTTAAAGTTTTTAAATGATCGGCAAACATCTGTCGGTCTTCAGTCAACACAATCGCGGAAGTTGGCGTACCTAAAACCTTAACCCCGTACTTTTTTAAAATACCTTTTTTCTCCAAACTCAGTCCGCAGTTAAGCGCAGTCTGCCCGCCAAAGGACAACAAAATTCCGTCCGGTTTTTCTTTAGCAATAATTTTTTCCACAAAATAATCGGTAATCGGCAAAAAATATACCTCGTCGGCTAAATCTTTGGAGGTTTGAAAAGTGGCGATATTGGGGTTAACTAAGACCGTTTTAATTTTCTCCTCGCGCAGAGCTTTAATCGCTTGACTGCCGGAATAGTCAAACTCCCCGGCCTCGCCAATTTTTAGCGCACCGCTACCAAGTAGTAAAATTTTCTTGTATTTTAATGCCTTCATAAAAATAAAATATAATCAGTACTAGCTTTACTAACTACTAATCTGTACTAATATACTAATTCTGATGGTTTTTGGATTAGTATATTAGTAACCAATTTGTAGTTAGTAAAAACAGTAATTAAATTTTTTCTAAGAACTCATCAAAAAGCCAAGCGGTATCAGTCGGGCCCGGACAGGCCTCTGGATGAAACTGTACCGAACAAAATGGTAATGATTTATGGATTATTCCTTCGTTGGTCTGGTCGTTTAAATTTTTAAACCACGGATTAAACCCACTCGGAACTTTCTTAACTTCAAAGCCGTGATTTTGTGTAGTAAGAAAACATTTTTTACTGCCAACCAGACCAACCGGCTGATTTTGTCCGCGGTGACCGAATTTCATTTTGGCCGTGTCCCCGCCGGCGGCTAAAGCCAAAATTTGATTGCCCAAACAAATGCCGAAAATGGGAATTTTTCTAAGCATAACTTTTTTAACTACCGCAATGGTCTCCCGGCACATTTTCGGGTCCCCGGGGCCGTTGGAAATTAACAGCCCATGAAATTTTATTTTTTTTGCAAACGGGTCAAAATCCCACGGTGCCACAATGACTTTTACTTGGCGCTTAACTAATTCACGAATAATATTTTGCTTTACCCCGCAATCCAATAGCAACACGGTTTTTTTACCTGTTCCGAGCTTTGCCGAGGAGCCGCTGCCATAGGTTTTGGGTTTACGGATAGAAACCTCTGCCGACAAATTCCGCAAATTGGGATCTTCAAAATCAACACCAAGTGCAGGTCCTGCCTTTAGGCGCTCGTTTTTAATCCGCGGGCGGCCAAGGCCAGCACCTACATTTTGATCATCAATCTCTATCTTCCCCAAAATCGCGCCTTTGTCCCGCAAGCGCAACGTCAACCCGCGGGTGTCCGAAATTTCCAAAGCCGGCACCCCTTCCTCTTTTAACCACTGGCCTAAAGTCTTTTGGCTTGAATGATGGGACGGCGTATTAATATAGCTGGAGACAATTAAACCGGCAACTTGAATTTTTCCGGACTCCCAAGTTTTTTTATCCGGCACCCCGTAATTCCCGACTAACGGATACGTCAATACTAAAATTTGCCCGCGATAAGAAGGGTCCGTTAAACTCTCCGGGTACCCCACCATGCCGGTAGTAAACACTACTTCCCCGGCAATGGATACAGGCGCGCCAAAAGACGCCCCCTCATAAGCCGCACCATCTTTTAATATTAACCTAGCTTTCATAAATATTTCCTTCAATAGACTTGTTGCTTAATAATTTTTTGAAGCAAAATATGATATTTCAGACAAAACCGCAGTTTATAAATTTTGATGTTTAACCGTAGTTAAGCGGAGAAATTTTTAACAAGGTTTTGGCGAAAGAGCATATTTTGGGCGGAAAATTATTTGGCAACAAGTCTATTGATTAACATAGTAGGCAAAAAAATAACCCCAAAAGCCTAAAAGGCCTGGGGCTGAAAACAAATGCAATTTGGACTTAAATTTTTGCCGTTCATTGACGAATTTAATTTCTCTTTAAATACCATAACAAACAAAAAAACTCTAGTCAAGCAAATACCGCCGCCAAAGATGGCTCCCATTGTGCCTTTAAGCACAATGGGAGCCATCAAGCGCGCAAGTCTTAAATTTCTCAAAACCGCGCAATTATGGTAAAATATAACAAACAAGCAAACCTTAGAAATCAAAAACTTGCCAAATAAAATAATCGAACAACTCGTTAGCGCGCCGGCTCAAGGACTGGAAAAAACCATAGAAACTACCGGTGAACTGGCAAAAAAACTGGTTAACAATAAACCGGCGCGAAAAGCCGGACAGTACTGGGCCACATTGGGCCCGGGCCTTACTACCGGAGCGGCCGACGACGACCCTTCCGGCATTGCCACTTACTCCCAAGCCGGCGCCGGTTATGGTTTTAATTTATTGTGGCTGTCGACTTTTTCTTTTCCGCTGATGGCGGTGGTGCAGGAAATGTGCGCCCGTATCGGCTTAGTCACCGGCCGGGGCTTGGCCGGCAATATAAAAAGACACTATCCGGCTTGGGTGCTCTACCTCTGTACCGGCCTGCTCTTTATAGCCAACACCTTTAATATTGGAGCCGATTTAGGCGCTATGGCTAAAGCAGTGCAACTATTAAATCCGGGCTTGAACTTTTACGGTTTAGTAATCGGCTTTACGTTTTTAAGCTTGTTTTTACAAATTTTTACCAGCTACGCGCAATATGCGAAATATTTAAAATGGCTGGCTTTGATATTAATTGCCTACATCCTGTCGGCTTTTTTTGTTACTCTGCCCGGCAAGAGCCTGCTGTTTCACACCTTTATTCCCCGTATTTCATTTAACCGCGATGAAATCTTTTTAATTTGCGGAATTTTAGGCACCACCATTTCCCCTTATTTATTTTTTTGGCAAACTTCGCAAGAAGTGGAAGAAGAAATTTTAGCCGGAAAAACATCAATCAAACTGAGGGAATCGGAAACCAGCAACAAGGAAATTAGCCGAATGCGCGTAGACGTCTGGTCCGGCATGTTTTTTTCCAACCTGACCATGTTTTTTATTATTGTTACCTGCGCGGTAGCACTCTACCAAAATGGCATAACCGACATTAAAACCGCGGCCGATGCCGCCTTAGCTTTAAAACCGATTGCCGGACAATTTGCCTTTTTGCTTTTCTCAGCCGGTATTATCGGCGTTGGAATGCTAGCCGTACCGGTACTGGCCGGCTCTACCGCTTACGCCATGTCTGAGGCCATGGGCTGGAAGCAAGGGCTGTATCGCAAATTAAAAAAAGCCTATCCTTTCTATGGCGTAATTATAATTTCCATGGGTCTCGGAATGCTTTTGAATTTTTTAGGCATTGACCCGATAAAAGGCTTAATTTACGCCGCGGTGTTAAATGGCCTGGTGGCGCCGGTAATTTT
Organism: uncultured Candidatus Saccharibacteria bacterium; assembly: GCA_964363335.1. Lineage (GTDB taxonomy): Bacteria > Patescibacteriota > Doudnabacteria > UBA920 > UBA920 > PALSA-1336. Next base: position 2,462 of record CAYIHW010000043.1, on the reverse strand, counting down.
AATCCTCATTGTGCAAATGAGCAGTAATAAGAAAATTATGGGATTCCGTAAAAACGGACACTTAATTAGCTCACTTGGCTGGATAATAACTGGCTTAATGATTTTAGTCGGTACAGCTACCATTGCCACGCTTATCGTTCCTGCCTAAAAGCTGCCTAAAGCAATTGACAAATTAGTCCAAATAAGATAGAATATTAATCAGTTAAATCAATAAAAATTTGTTAAAAACCAGACTAAATCATCAAATTAAAGCTCCAACCTTGCGGGTCATCAACGAAGAAGGCCAGCAAATTGGAGTAATGAAAACCTCTGAAGCTTTAGCTTTGGCGCTGGAGCACGGCTTAGACTTAGTGGAAGTGTCCCCTCTTGCTAACCCGCCGGTTGCCAAACTTATAGATTTTGCCAAGTTCAAATACCAGCAGAAAAAGGTTGAGCAGATGCAAAAGAAGAAGACAAAAAAGACTGAGGTTAAAACCATTTGGCTAAGCGTGCGCATTAGCGAACACGATATGAAGATTAAAGCCAATAAAGTCAGCGAATTTCTAACGGACGGCGATTTGGTTAGAATTGAACTCCGTATGCGCGGCCGCGAACAAGCCCATGGCGAACTCGGACACAATCAGCTGAAGAATTTTTTAACGTTTATTACCGCCCCAAACCGGATTGAAGTGCCGATAAAAAGAATGGGCGGGACATGGAGCCTAACAGTAGCGCCGAATAAAGAAGCCCCAAAACAAATAATTAAGTAAAATTTGTTAATTAAGCAAATTAACAAATTGGGAATCAAAATTTTACTTAATTTTACTTAATTTTTAAATTTTATTTAATCTACTTTATGCCTAAAGTCAAAACCCACAAAGGGACATCCAAGCGAATTAGAAAAACCAAGACCGGCAAATTAATGGCCAGAGCCACCGGGCAAAACCATTTCAACTCCCGCGAAACCGGTAAAACTACCAAAAACAAGCGCCGTGATTTACAACTTGGCCGAGTCCACGCCAAATTAAACAGTGTCATTCCTTATAAGTAAACATCGCGGAAAAACGCGGAATTTAACGCGGAAGTACGCAGAAAATTAATTTACTGATGTCATTCTTTCCGCATCATTCAACGAAAAGTTCCGCATCATTCAACGAAACATATGCCTAGAATCAAACGCGGTGTAGCCGCCAAAAAACGCAGAAGCAATGTACTGAAACGAGCCAAAGGTTTTGATAACCGCCGCTCAACCAATTTTATTTCCGCCAGGCAGGCTTTGCTTAAAGCCGACACCTATGCCTACCGGGACCGCCGGAACCGCAAGCGCGACTTTCGAGCCTTGTGGCTTATTCGCACCAATGCCGCCTTACGTGAAAATGGCATGACATGGAGCACTTTTGCCGGTATGATGAAGAAACAAGGAATTCTGATAAATCGCAAAATGCTTTCTGAATTAGCCGTCCAGCACCCGGAAGTATTTGATAAAATGGTTCAAGGCTTAAAATAATTTTTTTGCACTAAAAACTCTCCCTTTTGGGAGAGTTTTTTTGATGACATCTTATTTGAAACTTTCTACATTTGTAGAAAGTTTCAAATTTTTGTGAACATATAAAATTACAAAATTCCCAACTTTTTAAAATGGTTACCGGCTATTGTCCCGTCTTCCTTATCTAACCTGACAATTTCCATTATTGTCACAAAACGTTCAATGCCGAACTGCGCTAATATAAATTGGAGTTCTTTAACGGGATTAAACGGATACAACCAAAGCGTTCGCTGTAAGGGATAAAACCCCATATCTTTTAGTTTTTGCCGTAATTGGTCAGCCGCCTGCCGGTAATTTTTTGTCGGGATGTCGCCGGCCACCATCCACCAATGACCGTCCCAGGAACGGGGTTTTTTAATAGTTAAACTGTCCATATTTAATTTCGGGAGCCGGCTTTTCCCCAAAGCCGTAAGCGAAAGCAGAAATCCTCCGGGGGATTCTTCAAATTTAACCAGGCCGGACCGCCTTAAATAATAGAAGGTCTGCGTTATTTTTTTTCGTTTATCATTAGGTGATAATTTCCTGAAACTTTGTTTAAACTTTCTGGCCTTGGGAATAAGCTGAAGCAAATTAGGCGCCACCACGGAAACCGCAACCACGCCGGCCATGGCAACCAAACTTAATGCGATTTCGCTTACGGTTTTTAACTCGCCAATACTCTCCTTCGATAAGCGCCAGCCCTCCCCTGTCGACAAGCCGGAACTTGCCGCCAAAGACATTGTTTAAACACTTTTGTTGTGTATTTTTATTCAAATTTGCCATATAAATAATTTACTAATTATTTTAAACTATTTTTCACAAATTTCATTATTTGAAACTTTCTACAAATGTAGAAAGTTTCAAATAATTGGAAATAGGAAAGATAATTAAAAATTAAAAGTAAATTATTTATATGGGTAGTTCAAACAAACATAAACACCAAAAGTGCGCGAACAAA
>CAYIHW010000042.1:0-9747 GCA_964363335.1 uncultured Candidatus Saccharibacteria bacterium | reverse complement strand
CCAACAAAACCAAAGGAGAGACTTACTATAAATGCACTCATTGCGGAGATGAGATTTACCCCCACACCAAATAATTATGTTTTACGTCTATATTCTAAAAAGTAAGAAAGATGGCCAATGTTATACTGGTTCAACGAACGATCTCAAGAACCGGTTTAAGGAGCATAACAATGGCAAGGTTCTTTCAACTAAAGCGCGAAGGCCTTTTGAGCTTATTTATTACGAGGCATATAAAGTCGAACATGATGCTAGAAATAGAGAGCGAGGTTTAAAATTAAGAAGTAAGGCATTCACGCAATTGAAAAAAAGAATTTATGAAAGTTTGCAATAAAAAATTTGGTGGGGGGGTGAATTGGAATACCCATAAAAAATTTACTTACTGTAAGTGTAAGAAAATCTGGGTTGATAGTTGCGAGGATTACATTCGGATTGGTGGCAAACACGGCAGGATACCTCCATAGTTGGGAGCCGTAGAATTCTGGCAGGTTGGGGCTGGAGTTGGTGTTGATGTCGGAGCAAGAGTTGGCGTAGGATTATAGCTTAAAACAGGAACGACACAATTACCCTGTCCATCTGCAACCATTCCGCTAGGCACATAAGTTTGGCTGCCTTGTATGTTAAGGCAAACATCAGCAAGAGGAATAGGGAGTAACGCAGGAGTAGGGATTGTCGGCGGTGCGGCTGAACCTGGCCAATCCATAAAATGAAAACTATTAGTGGGAGTGTCTAAGGCTACTGTGTTGGAAGAGTCTAATTCCGCAACTTGGTTAGCAGATGTTCTTTCGTTCTGTCCCCAGACTCCTGTAACTTTCAGTTTTTTGGCTTCTTGGAAATTTTTAACGCCCTTTAAAGTCAGGGAAAAGAAGTTCCCCGTTATTGGCCCGGAGTAGTAACCTTGGTCGGTTAAAAACTCTTGGACTTCTTTGACCGCCTCACCTTTATTGCCGTATTTAAGGTTGGTGTCAAAACTGGCCTTGAAAATAAGTGGCAGGAATAACAACAAACTGATAATTATATATTTTTTCATAGTTGTTTGGTTAAGGTTTAATAATCTAAATTTATTGGGGAAATTCTAAATAGCCCTCCGCCATTAGTGCCTTGCATAAAGACTGATGATTATTTATAGCTACGATATAAGGTACGCCTGTGCATTCGTCAATACTGCCGTATATATCGCTGAATCCAAAATATGGCCTTTTGACTAAGGGCGAGGGTGTGCCGGAAACTATGTGATACTGGCCTAAAATTATTGCGGCAATAATCACCAGCAAGGCTGTAAAATAAATTGAGCTGATTTTTTTGTGCAGTATTCCACCCTTGGGTTCTTTTTTGTCTCGGTCTTCTTGTTTGGTTATATCCATAGATTTTTACTCTTTCTCTGGAGGTGGCTCTAAACACAAAGCCCCCACCAGTGACGCCTTGCGACGCCTATATGAGTTTCCTCATATAACCTGAAACAAGCCCTGGTGAGGGTTCAATATGTTTCAGGTTTTAAGTCCATACCTCCCAACTTTGAAATTGAAAGGGTTAGGAACCTATAAAAATTAAATTGTATTTGAATTATATCATTTTATATTGTTTCAGAAAAGTGCTAAAATAAAGCAAAAGACGGCTAATACAGGACACTATTGTTTAATAAAGGCGACCAACTTGATAAGTATATAATTGACGAGCCATTGGGCGACGGCTCTTTTGGTTGTGTCTATAAAGCCGCAGAAGGCCAAGGTGGAAATATTAGTGCCCTAAAGATTTGCAAGTTAAATATATCCACCGATGACCTAAATAGATTTGAACAGGAAAATGGTATTTTGCATTCTTTAATGCCACACCCCAGAATTATTACCCCTCTTAGCTTAATATTACATCACACCGTTTATACTTTTTACTCTATGGAGTTAGCGGATAATAATTTACACAATTATCTAAACCTACAAAGTGGATTAGATATTAAAGATAAAATAAATTTGTTTATTAAAATTTGTGAGGGACTAAAACACGCCCACGGCAAAGGTATCGTCCATAGGGACTTATGGTGGAATAATATTCTTATTAAAAAAAATTTTACTCACAATATTGACGAACCAAAAATTACTGACTTTGGAAGAGCAAAAGATTTTAGTGTAACTGACTTAACCTCTTCGCCACAAGGCATATGGGGTCATATTTATATATGTCCTCCTGAAAAACACTTTAAAATCTGGGATACGGCGACCAGACCAAACTATATACTTGGGGATATGTATGCTCTGGGCATTATTTTTTGTTTTATCGTTCAGTCTGCACCCACATATTACGCACTAAAGTTAAATGATAATATTACAAGCTTTTTTTCTAAAAATTCAATAAACTTAGATACTTTAACTCTCCAACAGAAGCAAACTCACTACCAGCAATGGTTAAATGAAACTGATTTTTCTCAATCCTTAAATGAGTTAAAGGTTACAATTATCGACAAAAATCTTAACGATGAAATTAACAAAATAATTTTAAAACTTTGCCAGCCAGATTTTTCTAAACGCTACGCCAATATCGACAGCTTACTTAATGACTTATCCAAACTTTAATGGAATCATTACTAGTCGCGGAAAAAATCGAATATACCGAAACAGCAAAAGAAAATAGCGACCCAATCGCTAGGTTGCCTTACAATCCTAAAAATAATTTAGGTAGTTTTGAATTTTTTGACAAAAAATTGAAACAGCGTTTTTTGGCTCAGCAATACCAACAAATTAAACAAGCTCTTAAAAAAGCGGAGACTCCTCGCTCTCTCTTTGAAATGGCTGAAAACTTTTTTGTAAAGGGTGTATATAAAAAGGCAGAGGAACTTTATAAAAAAGCTTTGGCTAGAGATTTAAAACTTCTGGCGGCTTATCAAAGGTTGATTTTAATAAACCTACTTCAAAAAAAATTTGATGAGGCAGTCGCTTATAGCAAACTCTTGGTAGAGGCCTCGCTTAGAAGAGCTGACTTTTTGCATAACTACATACTATTAAGAGTCTCAATATATCCAACTAATTCTAATGTAGTAGACGAAGCCTTGTCCGACTTGCAAGAAATAGTTAAAAAAGAGCCTGATAACGCTTTATTTTTTAACTCTTATGGTTTTGTGGTTTTAAATTTAGTTAAGGATGTTAAAAGAGCCATACCTTATTTTAAAAATGCTATTAGCATTAACAGTAATTTTACCTATGCCCTGAATAATTTAGGAGTATGCTACTTAAATGAAAAAAAGTTTGATGAGGCTAATAAATATTTTGATTTAGCAATAAAAGCCGACGCTAAATTCTCATTGGCTTACGAAAACGCATCAAGCGGATACATACTACAAAAAGATATCCTTTCAGCATTAAAGCCACTAGAAAAAGCATTTGATAGCGACGTAAAAATTTCAGATAACTGGCAACATATGTACGGTTGGCTTTTAATACAAGCGGGGCAGTTTGCTAAAGCAAAAAATTGGTATTTAGACAGAATAAAACAAGAGCCTGCTAACAACCTGTTGTTTAATAATTTGGGGCAGTGCTACTTAAGACTTGGAGATAAGTCAGAAGCAAAAAATAATTTCCAAAAGGCTGCAGGAATAGTAAAAGAAAAATTAAGGAAGAAAAGTCCTATTGATGAACGTTCGTTAATAGTTTTTTATAATTTAGCAAGAATGGCAATCGATGAGGGAAATTCACACAAAATAAAAGAACTACACGATGATATAATCAAAATTAACCCCACTGATGCATTTGCCTTATACTTGGAAGGAAGCCTCAGCCTCTCTAGAGGAAAATTTAATGATGCTGTAAACTATTACACTAAGGCTTTAGAAATTAACCAGCAGTTGCCAGAGGTTTACCCCGACCTTTCTTTTATATATGAGTGCATTTTTAAAGACCACAGGTCGGCAATAAAATTATTGGAACACGCCATTAAGATAGGCTTGAGGTTTGCACTAATAGACAATAATTTAGCGTATGGTTATATAATTGCTGGTGAATTATCCAAAGCTGAAAAAATCTTAAAAACTTATAGCAAAAAACCGAGACCGGAATTAACTGCAACTCAAGGATTGCTAGCTTTTAGGAAAGGAGATATTCGCCAGGGCGATAAATTTTATGAGTTAGCGATTAGCCAAGTAAAGCCAAAACTAAAACCAGTGGCTACGCAAATTTGGCGTTATGAACAGGCGTTGCATTGGTTTAATAAAAAAGAATTTCAAAAAGCTAAATTGGCACTTGAGTTAGCCAAGGAGCAAGGTCAAACATATATGCAACCTGATATAGAAAAACTTGAGAAGGACATTTTAGCCAAGGTATAATTTTTTATTACGTATAAGTATAATTTTGCGAAGTTGGGGGTATTTTAGAGAAAATAAAAAGCCAACATTGGCCTTGCAGTGCTGGCTTTTTGATTGGGTTATTTAGTTAAACACTCCCTCTCAAATTTTTGGTAACTGTCCACTTCCGTATATTTAACCTGTATTATTTCAAAGTGTTTTTTGGCAGACTGGATTTTACCCGCCTCGGTTGGCCTTAAGTTGGTAATGTCGCCTTTGGTCTCAATGACAAAGTAAATTTTTTCATTGCTCTCCTTGCCCTGTAAATCCCGCTTTACCGTAACAATTGCCCAGTCGGGATTATAGCTACCGAGAGGGGTTTCTATCTTAAACCAGTTGGGCAGTTTAATGAAAAGTTTTATCCGTTCGTCCTCGTGCAGTTTAAGAGCAAAATCTTTTTCCACATTAGAGTCGTAAACAATGGCATCATAAATGGAGCGGTCTACCTTGCACACCCCATCCTTGTAGCCGTCCATATCTTTAAACTCATCCGCAGAATAAGTTTCGGGGATTATCTCGTAAGCTATCTGTTCAATATAATTTTTAATCAATTCCGATTTAATGATGCGGGAGGCGTCAAAACTGAATCGGTCAGGATTGTTGATTAAAGATTTAAAATTATTGGCTTTGGATAAAATCTCTGCCACGCTGTTGCGTGTCAGCTTGGTTTCTTCTTTGATAAAGCTGATGCAGTCAATTAGTTTTTTTCTGTCCGCAACCTTTTGCTCATCACTGCCTAAATAGTGAAATTTTACTTTTTCCGCCACTATATCCAACCCTACCCGCTCCACGTTTATTTGGGGCTTTGGGATATTAAGTTTAGCAATTTCTTGAGCACATCCATCAATGAGTTTTTGGCTGTTGACCGTAACAAAGTAGCGGGTCTTTTTGGATATTCTACCCCATAATTCCTTAAAGTTTTCATCCTTTTGGAAATTCTTTTTGAGCTTAATAGGAATCCGGCTCCTAGCATTGCTGGGGGCTGGCGGGGCTTTATAAATGCCGTCCTCCACAAATTCGGTTTGTAGCTGGCTGACGTAATTGGCGTAGCTTTCATTAGCCACGACCGATAGTAAATTTATTTGTCTGACAAATTGCCGCACGCCGTCCTGGTTAACGCACAGCCGCATACCACGGCCAATCTCCTGGCGTTTTTTCATCACAGAGGCTGTAGCGTTAAGCGTGCAGATGTTAAACACATTCGGATTGTCCCAGCCTTCCTTTAAGGCGGAGTGAGAAAATATAAATTCTGTGGGTTCGTCAAAGGAAAGCAGGCGTTCCTTGTCTTTCATAATCAATTCGTAGGCTTCCTGATTTTCGGCTATTGCCGACTCCCGCTCTAAATACTCATTATTCCGCATTGCAAAATAACCTTTATGAACCTTGTCCACGTCAAGGCTGTCAAACCCAAATTCTTTTTTCTGCCGGTTAAATTCTGCAATGAAAGTTTTACGGATAAAGCCATCCGCCTTTATGTAATTGTCCACTCGGTCAATAAAAAATAGGGATAACACCTTAATGCCTAATTCAAATAATTTCTGTTTTTTCTCAAAGTGCAGACGCACGGTTTCAGCAATCTGTCTTAGCATTATTTCTTCCTTGTTGCCGCCCACGTTTTCTCCGATTTTAAGAACAACATTATTGCCAAAACGGACTGTGCCAACAGAGCCGTAATCTGGAGCGTTGGCGGTTAAGGCTTCTAACACAAATCCCTCGTAAGCGGGATTATTTGCCTTATCTTTTAAGTCATCTCCTTGCTTAACCGTGATTTTTTTCTTGGCAACATTTCCTGTGGCATCAATCGCTGTTACTTCTAGCTTTGCTTTTAAGGTATTACGGAGGGAAGTAACGTCAATGAGATTTACATAAACGCTAGGGGCATCGTCACTGTCCACCACGGAAAATACCTCAATCTTTTTTACCAAGCCCATTTCGTAAGCGTGATACGGGGCGAGTTGATACGTCAGATTGTGAAGTGTCTTATGCGTAGCGGAGTATCGTAAGCGGAACAGGGAATTAAACCGCTTTAATCTTTCTTGTGTGGCATCGCCTTCCATATTTTGTGGCTCATCCAAAATCAATATCGGGTTAGTTTTCTGCAAAAATGTAATTGGTTGTTCGCCTTGCATTTGGTCACGCTCGGCATATAAAACGTTAGCATCTTTGTTGAACGCCCCGACCGTCATTACCATTATTTCAATGTTGGAACTGGACGCAAAATGTCGCACTTGGGAAATATTTTTTGACTGGTATTCATAAAAGCGGTACGGCACGTTGTCATACAGTCCCTTAAAATGTTCTTTGGTAATCTGCAAAGTTTTAAGCACGCCTTCACGGATAGCGACAGACGGCACGAGCACGATAAACTTTTTCCAACCATATTTTTTATTAAGCTCAAACACGGTGCGGATGTAGACGTAAGTTTTGCCCGTGCCCGTTTCCATTTCCACGGAAAAATCCAAGTCCTGCGTTACGCCGCCGTTTTTAATTTCGTTCTTCTCCTGAATTTTTTTGACGTTGGCTAAAACCTCCGTCTGCGACAGGCTTAAAAAGTTCGGGTAAATGCCGAATAAGTCGCCTACCAAATTACGAGCGGAAGTATTTTTTTGCCCGCCTTCAAAAATATCAACGATAGAATTGATAGCGTCAATCTGGAAAGTTTGGTTTGGGTCAAATTGGAATTTCATAGTTTAAACCTTTTTTGAAGCCTTATTGTCGTCCTTTTCCCAGAGCCATTCAATGTCAATTTCTTTTAGTCGGACGGCCTCGCCACGCTCCAAGTTCATATACAAGATTTCCATTACGTGCTTTACGTCTTCCGCAAAATTAAAGGATGTTGCTGATTTCTCTACTATACCGCTATGCTTGTTATAGAGGTCTTCAAGTCTATTGAAAAAACTATCCACTTTTTCAACACTCGGTATCGTGATAGATTTCGGGTCAATGCCGCTGTCTCTATGGGCAAACAGTTTATTTCTTGCGGTTTTTAGTTGTTCAATCACAAAACTATTTTCATTATCCGAAACAAAATTATTGTAAGATTCTGAATCTACTTTCGCCAGAGAGTAGGAGCGGCTGTCGTTATCAAACACGTGGCAAATCATAACTATCCAAGTTACCAGGAAAGAGCGTTCGGCAATCGTAAAAAAAGGGGCGTGATAATTTTGAACTTTGGTATACTTTTCCGCCAATTCTTTACCCACCACGGGCATTGCTCTTGCGTAAGCTATCATCTTCCACGCATTGTAGGCCGACTTGGCCTCAAAAATGTTGGAGCGAAAATACTCAATTATTTTTACTTTGTCGTCCATATTAAATTGTCTTCAATTCCAGGTGCAAATCTAAATTAGCTTTGGCGGTATCGTCCAAAGCGTTATCCAGACAAATAAAGGTCTTGTCCTTGTATTCCTTACCCGTGAGCAGTTTTATTGTGTCTTTGTCCAACTTGGCATCCAGCGATATTAAAAGCTCCCTGTCGCCATCCTTGACTTGGTAAACGTTATTTTTATCTAGCTTATTTTGGCTGATTGTGGAGTTCAAAGACAAACCTTCCTTAACAATGTTTTCATATACCACGTCCAAGTCATTAACTTTAGGGAACAGGGAGGACTGTTTGGCTTTTGCTAGGTATGTGGAAAAGGCGGTTTGGTTTTCTTCCTCGGATTTTTCGGGGTCATACTCAAACTGATTTTCCACATAATTAGATTGCCCCAGCTTAAACACCTTAAAGCCGGCACTAATTGGCGTTGGATTATCGCCGTAACCTTTTATCACTCGGCGAATACGTTCTTTGGCTACGTCGGCTAATGTTTTGTATCCGGTTTTGTATGCTTCACTTTTTATATCTGTTTGTTCTGGCAATTGTACCAATATAAACTTACATTTTTGGCTATCTTCTGAATTTTGTTCTAAAGTTGCTTGTCCTGTCGTGCCGGAGCCAGCAAAAAAATCCAGAATAATGTCATCCTCTTTCATTTCTACGAACGAGATGACTCTTTTTATCAATTCTGTAGGTTTGGTATATTGAAAAATATTAGAATCAAAAATATCTTTAATGTTAGATGCGGCATCGGCATTTAAAATATCCGTAATTAAATTTTTTAAAGGAGCAGCTCGTTCAGTCTTGTTTCCCTCATTATCCACAAACATATAATTTTTATAACATACCGCCCAACCGCTCTTTTTAGCTTTAGATTTTCTAAATTCTATAAATTTATTTTCTATGCCCCATTGTAATTTTTGTTTACTCCATTTCCAAATCCAGCCATCTTTCTGGTATTCTGTCCTTCCATTAGGATAGGTAATAGTCCCGTCGGGACAAGAAACAGGATAGTTTAGCGAATCGCTGTATTGTAATCCTCCTCGGTCTAAATTATCTATGTAATGCTTGCCTCTCTCGCTAACAAATTCGTCTGATAAAGAATATCTTTCTGGGTCGTATGATTTTTTATTTTTGGCAAAAATATTTTCAGGAAGTTGGTTATTTTTTGTATATACCAGAATATATTCCGTGATGGTGGAAATTGTTACCGAATCAGAAGCTCCCGTTTTCTTTTGCCATACCAATTCCGTAACAAAGTTTTCATCGCCAAAAATTTCGTCCATTATCATTCGCAGATGGTGAACTTCGTGGTCGTCAATGCTAATAAAAATTACTCCATTAGGTTTAAGCAAATTCCACGCCAATTTAAGGCGGGGATACATCATTGTTAGCCAGTCGCTGTGGTATCTGCCGTTGGTTTCGGTATTGGTTTGAAGTTTGTTGCCTTCGGCGTCTGTCTGCCCTGTCTGCTCTAGGTAACTTTTCAGGGGAGATTTAAAATCATCGTGGTAAACAAAATCACCACCCGTGTTATATGGGGGGTCGATGTATATCATTTTTACCTGTTCAAAGTAGGCTTTCTGTAAAAGTTTTAAAACTTCCAAATTATCGCCCTCAATAAACAGGTTTTCTGTTTTATCAAAATCCACGCTTTCGTCTTTGGCCGGGCGGAGCGTAGCCTTGCTGGGGATGAGCACATTTTTAATGGCATCGCTCTTGCCTGCCCAAGTAAAGCTAAATTTTTCCATTCGGGGGTCAATCTGGCCGCCCAGCACGGCCTTGAGCTTATCCCAGTCAATTTTATTTTCGCTAAAGGCTTCGGGTAGTACTCCTCTTAATTTTTCCAACTGGTCATTGCTTATTAGGGCAGAGGTTAAATTGACTTTTTGGATGCTCATACATTCAGGTTATTTTGATAATTTTACCAATTATTTCTACTTTAATTATAGCTTAAAAATGGACTTCTTTAAAGGCACTTGCGCAGTAAATAGGTAATAGACCTCTTGCGTAACCTCAATTTCAATCCTTTTTCCCAAATTTTGGCTACAAAACTTTCATAAAAATTCACCGTAGCCGTTGGCTACACCTTCATTTTTCTTCA
>CAYIHW010000041.1:2426-10300 GCA_964363335.1 uncultured Candidatus Saccharibacteria bacterium | reverse complement strand
GGTTTTGTCTGTGTGGTAAGGCCCTCAAGGGCCAAAGAAGCCAAGGAACGAAGAAAGGTGACGGCTTCATCATGGTTGAGTGCGAGGCTCAGCCAGAAGACGGGTGTGTCCAAATCCTGATCGAACACGCCTTTGATGGCGAAGCGATCCGAAGGGCGGAGGTCACATTTTCTCACGTCCAACTTCTGTCCTGGCTCCATGGTCCGTTGGTTATGCAACGGGCCGGGCTCGTCCCTTCCGTGGCGCCAGCTCAATAGTTTTCCCCGCAAGCACTCACCCACAAGGTGGTGTGCAAGGCGGCCGTTACCCATACGGCCGCCTCTTCCTTTTATTGACGAAACACAGCAAAAATAGTATTATCTTCTTACTAGAAGACGGTGTAATAGCCGTCTTTTAAATTACACTTGAAAGAGGACACAGTGAGCCGAAGAAAAGGTTATCACTATTCTAAGAGGGTCAGCATCAAGCGTTTGATGCACGGACCATTGCTTGGAATAATCCGCCGCCTGTTTGATCAGGCTGGCTTACATCAACAATATCACGAGCCTGTCCCGTCTCCACAGCAAATTCACAGGATGCTTGAGGAGGCTTGTGAGCAGGTTGAAAAGCCCAATCGGTTAGTCTCGCTTAATGTTTATTTGGCTGGCTCGAGGGGCGAGCAAGCAGAGCTATTGTTGATCGAAGCTTGCATGGTCACCGAAAACCAAGTAGGAGAACGGGAGAAGGTGTACACAATCTGCGGAACACCAAAAGGTTTTCTGCGGGTTGTAAACGGCGGCTAAACAAAGACAAGCTCGGTTTTTATATGGGCGCGGTCGCGAGTCAATTCCCACTGACTCCCCGCGCCTCTTTCTTTTGTCTAATTTCGTATGTAATTACATACGAAATTAGACAAACTCAAAAATTGACTTAAAGGGGTTGAGGAAGTAGAATAAAATAAAGGAAAATCGTATTTTATGAGTGAAAAAGATATTGGAGAGCATTGGGATTTTAAAGATGAACAGAATGCGCGCCATAAAGCAAAAGGAGCAAGAGGTGGGGTTGAAAGTCTAACTGCGCCGGATTTAATTGTTAAATATAATTTAGATTCAGGCCAGGAAATTACTGAACCTTATTGCAAAGAATTATTGGAAGTTATTTTATCAACTGCCGGCGTGACAGCGAGTGACGACATGGGATTGATAATCAATAAATTAAGAAGTGGTGGCTTAACTAAGTTTGAATCTGCCAGCGTTCATAGTATTTCGTTTTTTGATGAAATTCCGGCAAGAGGCGGAATAAAGGTTAACGTTTTAGAGCCAAGAAATGGAGTAAGACAAGGGGTGATTTCTTTGCCGATATTTTTAAATTTCAAAGGCAAAAAAGTTGCATTGTTTATAAATTCAGACAGAGAAGGTTTGTTAAAATATTTAAGAACAGAAAAAAGCAATGAGCGAATTTAAAAAATATAACAGAAGTGAAATGGAGGATCAGCAGGTTGATGTTAGAGGTTTGTCAGAAGAGAAGTTGCTGGAATTGTATAATTATTTATTAGACCAGCGAATAAATATCAACCAAAAGTTGTTACAGACAGGTGTGGTTTCTGAGGGGTATAAAAAGTTTGGAGTCATTGATTTTGCAAACGGAAGAATTGGGTTTCGCCCAGGTCAGCATAACTATATTATTGTCGGCACTCCAAAAGAATTTTCAGCAGTCCTAAGAAGATTTAATCCAAAATTATGAACATAGATACATCCATATTTAAAGCCTATGACATTCGGGGAATTTACCCGACGCAAATTAATGCTGAATTGGTTTATAAAATTGCCCAAGCCTACGTGCAGCTTTTGCAAACGCGGAAGAACGCGGAAATTAATGCGGAAGAACGCGGAAATTTAACTATCGTTGTTGGGCACGATATGCGGCTTTCCGGGGAGGAATTTAGCGAGGCGACAATTCGGGCATTAACCGACGCCGGGGTGGATGTTATAGATATTGGTTTAGCTTCTACCGACCAATTGTATTTTGCAGCCGCTACCTTGCCGGTAGCCGGGGGAGTACAAATTACGGCCAGTCATAACCCCAAAGAGTTCGGCGGTTTAAAACTGGTGCGGGAAAAAGGCGCGCCGATTTCCGGAGATAGTGGAATATACGAAATTAGAGATATGGTTTTGTCCGATGTCAAAGGTCAAATGTCAGATGTCAAAGGCTCTGTTAAAAAACAGGATATCAAACAGGCATATTTTGACCATGTGTTTAAATCTTTTAATATTTCCGCAATCAAGCCATTAAAGATTGTGGCTAATACTAATTTTGGTATGGCCACGCAGGCAATAAATGAATTAAAGAAAAGATTGCCCATAGAATTTGTAGAAATTGTAAATCCGAACTTAGACGGGAATTTTCCCAAAGGCCCATCTGACCCGCTCTTACCCAGCAACCGAGGCGAAACTATTGAAGCCATAAAAAAACTTAAGCCGGACTTGGGTGTGGCTTGGGATGGCGACGCTGACCGTTGTTTCTTTTTTGACGAAACCGGAAAATTCGTGGCCCCGGCTTATATTAACGCTCTTTTGGCTGAGTATTATTTGCAAAAACATCCGGGCGCGAAAATTTTGCACGACACTCGCGTAGTGCGCGTAATTGACGCGGCCATTGAAAAAAACCACGGGGTTGCCATTATGACCAAAGCCGGGCACTCGTTTATAAAAGAACGAATGGCCAAAGAAGACGCGGTGTACGGCTGCGAAACCTCCGGCCATTATTATTTTAAAGACAATTTTTATTTGGACAACGGTTTGTTTCCGTTTGTCGCGGTGTTGGATATTTTATCTACATCTGGAAAATCTTTTTCGGAAGTTCTAAAGCCATTCCGCGAGCAGTTTTTTATTAGCGAAGAAATTAACTTTGAACTTGCAAACAAAAATGTTTTGGAAAGTCTAAAAGAAAAATACCATGATGCGGAAATAGACGCCACCGACGGCTACAGTTTTAGCTATCCCAAGTGGCGGTTTAATGTCCGCAGTTCCAACACCCAAAATCTCCTGCGTATAAATTTGGAAGCCGACTCGGCGGAGTTACTAAAACAAAAAACCGACGAAGTGACAAATTTTATTTTAAAGCATAATTAAAATTTGTCATCCCGAGTGCAGTCGAGGGATCTCTTAATAAAAGTATATAAACGAAATTAAATAACTAGAAAAGAGTGTAGGCCGCCGCGATATGGGAATCGCGGCGGCCTATTTGTAAGCCGGTACGGTTGCGTTGTTCGTGGTCAATTTTTTCCTCCGAAGAGGATGACAGGATTGGCCTGGGTGCGGCTATGTCCGTTGCCGTGATTTGGCAGGAGCCATTGTCTGGCGATATGGAAATCGCCTGTGTTGGGGAAGGATTTAACTCCACTGACATTCCTTTTGGGGATGTCTTCCGGTTTGAATTTCCCTCCACAGGCCATCGCAATCACTACTTTTTGACCATGAACCTCTACTGGTCCGTGGGTGGGCAAGAGCCCGCACCAGTTCGGCAGTTTTGGCCATTGGTCTGCGAGGTAGTTGGCATAAGAGCCGTCCCCGCATTCGATCATGATAACGCTCGTCGCAACTTTTTGAACCGTCGCAACTGAATACATGACACTAACCTCCTTAGTACTGTCGTTCCCAATTTAAGCTGGAATCTATTTTAGATAGATTCCGGACTAAATCCGGAATGACAAAAAAAGACTGCTCATTTAGAGCAGTCCGATTTTTTCTTTTACTTCTATTAAGGTCGCTTGCGCTGTAGCGCGGGCGCGGGATGCACCTTGCCCCAATGCCTCGGCTATATAGTCGGGTTTGTCCAACAGCGCTTGTTTTTTCTCCCTAAATTCGGCAAAGTAGAAACTTATCTCTTTAGCCAGAGTTTCTTTCAGTTCGCTGAATTTTAAACTGCCGTTTTTTTGCCGGTCTTTAAAAAAAGTAATTTCTTCTGCGGTGCCAAAATGTTCCAGTAAGAAAAATAGATTATCAACTCCTGGTGATTTGCTGTTGCCCTCGGTAGCAGTAACAGCTTTTTTTAGCTTGCGTAAAATTTCTTGGGGGGCATCATCGAGAAATAGTGCACCGTCGTCGCCGGCTTGCCCCGTACCGGATCTGCCGGCTGGCGGAGACTGGTGCGGGGTCTTGCTCATTTTTTTCTCCGGGTCAGACAAGGACATTATGCGCAAGGGTTTTTGCATAAACGGTTTTGGCTCGGGAAAGGTTTGTCCAAATCGGCTGTTAAACTTGCGGGCAATTTCTCGGGTTATTTCCACGTGCTGAATTTGGTCTTCGCCCACCGGCACAGCGGAGGGCTTGTAAATTAAAATATCCGCGGCCATTAGGCACGGGTAAGTTAGGAGGCCGGCATTAATGCTGTCTTTTTGGGTTTTGGACTTGTCTTTGTACTGGGTCATCCGTTCCAGTTCCCCCAGCGGGGTAATACAGTTAAAAATCCAAGCAAGTGTTGCGTGTTCAAGAACGTGATTTTGTAAAAAGAAAGTGGACTTTTCGGGGTTAATGCCGGCGGCCAAGTAAGTTGCGGCCACGTCCAGCGTATTAGCCGAAAGTTCGGCCGGTTTAAACGGCGTGGTCATGCCGTGCAGGTCGGCGATAAAAAAATAGCAATTATGGCCCTGTTCTTGTAGTTCAATAAACTGTTTGAGCGCACCCAAATAATTGCCGATGTGGAGTTTGCCGCTGGCTCTAATGCCGGAAACGATTGTTAACGATTTTTCCATGCAGTTATTATAGCAAATAAATAATTTTTAGGGGAACTATTATCTTAAGACAGGCTCCCTCTGAAGTTTAGGGGATGGATTTAACGTATCCCAAATTTTGATAGAATAAAAATTAGTACGTTGGACATCGCCAGAGCAAGCACCAACAGGCCAAATATGATTAGATAATTCTTTTTCCCCGGCTTAGGCCGGACGAGCACCGCAAATTTTTCGCTCGTAAGCAGAAACGGGATTATGGCGAATGAACCGTAAACAACAAAAATAAACAGCCAAATTAGAGGGTTCAGCGCCCCATACAACAGGATGGCTTCAAATATCACACCCCAGATTCCCGTAACCCAAAAAATATCCCAGGCAGAGAAGTCATATTTTTTGAGCATAAAATACCAAGCGACGACTACCCAGAAATAAATGGTCAGCGCTTGAATAAAATGGGCGACTGGATTGGAACTAAAAGATTTTTCAAAACCCTCCATTTGCACAAAGATTTGGGTAATACCTCCGACAATAATTCCTAAGCCGATAAAGTGCAGCCACAGTGGGATTGGCAATTTAGCTGATGCGTGTTGCAAGCCTTTCCATAAAAATACCAGAACAAATACGGAAAAAATTAAAATAGAAGAAACACCATCCTCAAAAAGGCGGATAATCGGCAGTAGGCCGGCAATAATTAACAAGGTTGTTACAATCCGATTTTTCATAAAGCCAAGGGTTGGTTATTTAATGTCTTTATATTTCAATCACGACCGGTAATACCATTGGTCGTCTTTCGGCCCCGGTAGCAGAACCTCGGATGCACTCGGTTCGCTACGGGGTAAATTTTTTGGTGTCAGCCTAGATTTCTATTACGACTGGAAGTACCATCGGTCGGCGTTCGGTTTTTTGGTACAGGTATTCGCCGATTTCATCGCGGACAATATTGCGCAGATAGGCGTAGTTGGGTTCCAACTTTTCTTTGCCTTTACTTTCCACCAGTTTGCGCACCTCGTGCTTGACTTCGCGGATTAAATCATCATTCCCCTTCATATAAATGAACCCGCGGGAAATAATATCCGCTTGGTTAATGAGTTTGCCGGTGCGCCGGTCCAAAGTCATAATTATAACGAACATCCCGTCTTGCGCCATTACTTGGCGGTCGCGAATTACGACTTCGCCGACATCACCAATGCCCAACCCGTCAATAAACACATAACCGCTGGAGATTTTGGGATCTTCGGTCACTTTGGCTTCCTGAGCGGAAGTAATTTCCAAAATTTGTCCGTTATCCAGAGCAAAGACGCGGTTTTCCGGGATGCTCATAACTTTGGCCAGCTCCGCGTGCGCCACTATCATGTGGTGCTCGCCGTGAATCGGCATAAAGAATTTCGGTTTTATTAAGGCCATCATCAGTTTTAATTCTTCCTGGTGCGCGTGGCCGGAAGTGTGAATGTCTAAAGTTTTGTTGTAAATGACGTGGCTGCCAAGGCGGGTTAGGTTGGACAGCATAGCGGAAATCGCGCGTTCGTTGCCCGGAATGGGGGAGGCGGAAACAATAGTGGTGTCGCCTTTTTTAATTTTTACGGTTTTATGGTCGCCGCGGGCAATGCGGGCCAAGCCGGCCGCTTCTTCACCTTGGGCGCCGGTGGTCAAAATTAAAATTTGGCTGTCCGGGAATTTTTTGGCCTGCTCGGACTTAATAATTATTTTCGGCTGAATTTTTAAATAATTTAAAGACAGCGCAATCTCAATATTATTTACCAAACTGCGGCCGGTAACAATGACCTTGCGGTTATATTTGGCCGCGGAGTCAAAAACCTGCTGAATACGGGAAATGTTGGTGGAGAAGTTGGCAAAAATAATGCGCCCCTTTATGTCGGCAAAGGTTCGGTCAATAGTTAAACCTATTTCCCGCTCACTGGCGCAATAGCCGGGCTTGGTGGCGTTGGTGGAATCTGACATTAACAGGGTAACGCCTTCGGCGCCGAATTTGGCGATTTTGTCAAATTCAGTCGGCTTACCGTCTGCCGGGGTGTGGTCAAATTTCCAGTCTGTGGCGTAAATAATTTGTCCGACCGGAGTGGTAATGCACAAACCGACGGAGTCGGGGATGCTGTGGTTAAGGCGGAAAAAGCGGATTTTAAAATTTCCCAAAGCCAAGACATCGTCTTTGGTTAAGGTGTGAATTTTGGACCGGCCCAGCAGACCGAATTCTTCCAGGCGCTTTTTAATAAACGCGGCGGTTAGCCCCATGGTGTAAACCGGCGGGTCGCCGATTTTTGGCAAAATGTAAGGAATGGCGCCAATGTGGTCCAAGTGGCCATGAGTAATAACAACTCCGCGGATGCGGCGCTTATTTTCTTCCAGCCATTTGGTGTCTGGAATAATATAGTCGATTCCCGGCATAGTATCGTCCGGAAAAGCTAGCCCCATGTCAATAACAATTAAGTCATCGCCGAATTCCAGCACGGTCATATTTTCTCCGACTTCTTCCACGCCCCCCATGGGGATGATGCGCAGATTTTGTCGGGAAGAGGTGTAGCGGCTGGTGTTTAAAGTCGCGGTTGATTTTGATGTAACTAAATCCGTGGCCTTGTTAATTAGCATATCCAAACGGTCGGTTTTGGCCGGCGCGAAATTGCCTGCAAAACTACCCGGCCGATTTTGGTGAGCCGGCCTATTGTGTTGGTGATCTTGTCTTTTCATCATTCTATTTTAGTGCATTGGCTTGGCGAGAAATCGCGCAGGCTAATGAAATTCTTTCAAGCAAAAAAGCTTGAATTAGTTATTAATTTTTTTGTCTCTTGTCCTAAGTGGAATCTATACCGACCTAAGGCAAAACTTGCTTTTGATTAAGCAATTAACAAATTGCAAACAAAAAGGAACTTTTTAACTGCAATTTACTAACTGATTTCTTATCCGCTCAAATTTTGTATTAAGGGGCAAAAATTTAAGTAAATTGAGCGTATATATAAGTTGCTCAGTTTTTATATTTTGCCAACAAAATTTTTGGTGGATAAACTTTTGTTTCTGCGGAGAATTAAACGATTTCTCTAATTATATCATTTATGGCTTTTTTTGTCAATGTTTTTTTCACATGTTTTAAGGGGCGAATTTAAAGTTTTTGTTTTACCCCACCGCCTAAAAACCTATATCTCAATTACGG
>CAYIHW010000041.1:0-2326 GCA_964363335.1 uncultured Candidatus Saccharibacteria bacterium | reverse complement strand
GAATTTAAAGTTTTTGTTTTACCCCACCGCCTAAAAACCTATATCTCAATTACGGTTATCTCCGGTATTTTTTTAAATTGTCTGTCCTGGCTGACTAGCGGAAGTTGTTTATCGGTTGCAGTAGCGATAATAATTGCGTCGGCCAATTCAAGTTTATAATTTCTCCTGAGTAAAGCTGCTGTTTCCGCCAGTCGATCATCCAGGGGCACTGAAATAAAGTTTTCCAAAAAGGACTTAATTTCTTCAATATCAGCAGGCGTTAGCTTGGCCAAAGCCAGCATTTCAATTCTGCTGATTGATGATATAAAAAGCGGGCTACGGCTTTTCCAAGTCTGGATTGCCTCAACCACGTCTTTTTGACCGTCCAAGTAAGCAATTAGAATGTTAGTGTCGATTACCACTTCTGGCTAATTTAACTTGTCGCTTTAAACGTTTCTCCCAGCCGGCACGTATTTCCTTTTGGTATTTTAAAGCGTCAATTTTCTTGCCTTTAAGAAGCCCGGCAGCTTGTATCATGCTCTCAGGTATTGGATAGCGGTAATCTTCTAACTCTCGGGGAGTTAAAATTGTTGCTTGTTTTAAAGTAGTTGTAGACATAATGGTAATGTTTACTTTCTTTTATATTAGACGAATATTCAGCGAAAGTCAAACTACGACATTAGTTATTGGCCAATCATTGCTATTAGTGGTGGCGACGATTGATATCAGATGGTAAAATTGATAATTATAGTGTGTTCTCAAAGGGGAGGAATTTTCCATTTGCTCCGCTGATTTCTTTTGGCGAAATTTGGGGCTAGGCTTTCTGAGATTATCAGTTATCACTTGATGATTCAAGCAACTGATTAATATCAATCGCAGGCACAAATCCATAATTATTAAGCGCGCCCTGCAAGTATCCAAAAAATTCTGGATTCGGCGGTGGAAATTTTGGATGTGGTATCACAATACCTGCCGCCTCGCCTTGCTCGGCTTCGTTCTCGGTTTGGTAATGATAAGAAAAATTAGTGAAAAATGCTGCGTTCAAGGGATACTCTTGCGGAGAAACACCGCCAAGTTTTTGATTAACTAATTTTTTTACATCTTTCACCCACGGCTTATCATCCATTGCAATATTGGGAGTAATCGGCGAGTTTACATCAATAAAAACAGCAAACGGCACATCTTTCCGGTTTTGCTCAAGAGCATCATTAAACAACCGTCTTGTCATTCGTGCGGAAAGTAATTTCTCCAAGGACAAT
The DNA here is from genome assembly GCA_964363335.1 of uncultured Candidatus Saccharibacteria bacterium. Lineage (GTDB taxonomy): Bacteria > Patescibacteriota > Doudnabacteria > UBA920 > UBA920 > PALSA-1336. The sequence continues at coordinate 1,088 of CAYIHW010000041.1, read as the reverse complement.
AAAAATCCAATTTGATGAAGAACGGAACGGGGTCAACGGAACGGGGTCAAGTCTAGACATTGGACAATTTATAAAATTCACTGATTTTATGAATTAATATTCTTAATTTTTTATCGCCGTTTGTTTTTTCTTCCATTCTTTGAGCAATTTTTGAAATTGCCATATAGGTTAAACCACCCGCTACGACACCGATTTCATTTAAGGTTAAACTGCTGTATTTTTTTAGGGCAAATATAAAAAGTTTGTTTGCGGTTTTCTCGTCAATTTTAAAGGAAGAGATCAATTTCCAAAGTTCTTCCGGTAATAATTGTTTTTGAGCAACCTTAAGTTTAGGGATTTCCGGATCTGATTTCCCTACTAGGTAGGTGTCTTGAATTTGCGAGATAAAATCACTATCTCCCAGAATAAATCCCTTGTAGACCTCTTTTTCAGGAGACCAGTCTTGATCCATATCTTGTAAAGTAAATTGCTTAAAAGCTTTCCTGGCTTTTTTTGCAGATTTATTAAACTGTCCCAGTAGCCAATTAGTTTTTAAAAAATCAGGCGTTTCGGACTTACCAATGTAAGCTTGGTAACTTGACCATACAAATTCTTCCGGAGTTTTAACAACTTTTGCCTTAACAGGATTTAAGTGAATATACTTTGAGAGCTGTAAAGAATAATTATCTTTTTCAATCAGAACGGCTTTATACCTGCCCTGCATAAGTGGCCCCACTCTGGCATATTTTTTATTAAACTTTTGGGTGTAGTGGCCATCCAATTGCCTCATAATTTTAGACAGGTGGCCATTAGGAGTTTCCAAATAAAGGTGGTAGTGGTTGGGCATTAAGCAGTAGCTATACACTAGCAAGTCGTACTTTTCATGTAGTTGCAATAACTGTCCTAAAAAATACTCGTAGTCCTGTTTTGAACGGAATATTTCTCTCCGTTCCAAACCACGATTAATAACATGATAGAAAGCTCCTGGATATTCAATACGCAATGGTCGCGACATAAGATTATAATAGCAGATGCTAAATATTATGTCTAATGTCTAGACTTGACCCCCTAGATTGAGACCCCCTAGATTGACCCCCTAGATTTCCCCA
>CAYIHW010000040.1:0-10301 GCA_964363335.1 uncultured Candidatus Saccharibacteria bacterium | reverse complement strand
GATTCCGGAAAAGGCATTGCCCCGGAAGAGCAAGCCAGCATTTTTGAAAAATATACCCGTGGCAAAGAATCCATTAAACAAAGTGCGGGGCTTGGTTTAGGACTTTACGTGGCCAAAATAATTGTGACTCAGCACAAAGGTAAAGTTTGGGCGGAGAGCCCGGGGAGCGGGAAAGGCTCCACATTTGCTTTTACCGTCCCCATAAAAAACGACCTTAAAGAAACCACTCTGGTTGACCTGGCTAAAAATCAAGGCTAAAAAAACCTGGCGCATTTTAAATAACCCAATAACAAAAATACAATATGTTGTACGGCATTTGACAATATTTTAGCGTCATGCTACTTTATAAATAATTCAATATTTTATATAAAGCGTTAACTTAGAAGTCGCGTTCTAAGGTTGCTGAAGGCCAAAATGCCTTACGGAAGCTCGCCCGTAAAATAGAGCTCCAAAATAAAGTTATTGAACTTGTTTTGGGTAAAGAGCCTTAAGGAGTAATACCTTAGGGAACCAAGGTGGTACCGCGGTCAAAAACCCGTCCTTGAGAATAACTTTTTGTTATTCCTGTGGACGGTTTTTTGTTTAGCAAAAATTATTCTCACCAGGAATACTGCTAGCGCTATTCCCGCTGAGAACAAGTTTTGATAGAATTAACCGCTCAAGGAGGATTTAGTTATGGAGACCTACTGTAGAAATGAAGCCGACACACTGCACAGCGTGGTGCTTGGATACCCTGATAACTTTCACGCAGATCCGACTGCGGTTGAAATAGTCAACAATACTCAACTCCACTGCTACGCCGACAGCCAAACAAGGCCAACGGCACAGCGGCTTAAACCGGAGTTTGACGCTTTCCGCCAGGAGTTAAAAAAACAAGGGGTAAACGTCTTTTATCCTACCCCTTGTTCTGTACCGGATCAGCTTACGCCTCGGGATATTGGCTTCGTCTGCGGCGAAACTTTCTTTTTAGCTCAAATGGCGAGAGCAAGTCGAAAACTGGAATATGAAGGTATAGGCTTTCTCTTGAAAAATATGGAGAGGGTGGTAAAAGTACCGGAAACAGTTGTGATTGAAGGCGGCGACATTATTGTGGATAAAGGCGTGGTTTTTGTCGGCGTTAGCCAACGAACAACCATGGATGGCTACCGATGGCTGGCCAAACAATTGCCGACCTTTGTTGTAATTCCAGTCCCACTAAGATCACTCAATGACGGCGAAGACTGCTTGCACCTAGATTGCGTTTTTGTTCCAGTGGGGACAAACCACGCTTTAATCTATCCCAATGGTATTGAGGGCAAAATTCCAGCCAAGTTGAAGCAATATGAATGGCTGGAGGTCACGAAGGAGGAACAGTCCCAACTGGCAACAAACGTATTATCGCTGTCAAAAAACTGCGTAATTTCGCGCCATAGTGCGACTCGGGTGAATAAGCTGCTTGAAAAAATTGGCCTACAGGTAATCGACCTCAAGTTCGACGAAGCGCCAAAAACCGGCGGCAGTTTCCGCTGTTGCACTTTGCCACTCATCCGCAGATAACGGCTTTGGGGCGCCTCTCCTGCGGCGCCCCAACATCTTTTAATTATATTTTCCCGACTAGTTAATAACATCAACATTAATCTTAACAAAAGGAGAAAACAATGAATAAAAATACCTCTTATGTCAAAGTGGCTTCATACGAAGCCAAAAAGGGAGAAATAAAAAAAGTTTTGCTTCTGTATTCCGGCGGCCTGGATACTTCGGTTATGCTTAAATGGATTGCCGACAAGTATAAAGCCAAAATTATAGCTTTAACCCTAGACCTCGGACAGCAAAATGATGACCTTGAAGCCATTAAACAGAAAGCATTAAAATTTGGCGCTGTTAAGGCCATTACTTTGGATGTAAAAAAAGAGTTTGCCGAAGAATTTATCGCAAAAGGTATAAAAGCTAATGCCTGTTATCAGGGTAATTATCATCTTTCAACCCCCATTGGCAGGGCAATTTTGGCTAAAAAAGCCGTGGAGATCGCGGAAGCCGAAAAAGCTGACTGCATTGCTCATGGTTCCACCGGCAAAGGCAATGACCAAGTGCGCATAGAAGGATATATTTTGTCTTTGAATCCCAAGCTCAAGATTATTGCGCCTGTCCGAGAATGGAATATGGATCGCGATGAAGAGATAAAGTACGCCGAAAAATATCATATTCCTGTTCCGGTTAGGCTGGATTTCCCCTATAGTGTGGATGATAATATGTGGGGAATGACGTGGGAAGGCGGAGAGGTGGAAGACCCAAAAAACATTCCCTTGGTGGAGAATTTTTTAACCACTTATACTTTGGCAAAAAATGCTCCTGATAAAGAAGAATTTATCACCTTAGATTTTGAAAAAGGTTTGCCGACATCCATAAACGGTAAAAAATATTCCCTTGGCGAATTAATAATCAGTCTGAATAAAATTGCCGGGCGCCACGGGGTGGGGGTAGTCCATTTATTGGAAGACAGACTGGTAGGCCTCAAAGATCGGGGTGTCTACGAGTTGCCGGCTGCCCATGTTATTATTTCTGCCCACAAGGAATTGGAACATTATGTTTGCACAAGGACTCTTAATGAGCTTAAAGAAACTTTGGATATTAAGTGGGGCTATTTGTGCTATGGAGCCCTTTGGTATGATCCGGCCATGGATGCCATAAATGCTTTTAATGACAGTGTGAATGAAAAAGTTACCGGTAAGGTTACAATTAAGCTGTTTAAAGGGCAGGCTACAGTGGTTGCAGTAGATTCACTTTACGGTTTGGGACACAGTTCTTTTTCCACCCGTGCCGGGCATCCGTTTAATGTTAACGCCAGTCCCGGATTTATTGAAATTTACTCTTTGCAGATGCAATTGGCTAACCAAACCGCGCGACTTTTAAAAAATAAAGCGAAAGTTAAATAAATTTTATTAAAAATTAAATTCAAATAACTAACATGAAATTATGGCAAAAACAGTATAAATTAAATAAACTGGTGGAAAAGTTTACAGTTGGCAACGATTATATTCTAGACCAGCGACTGGTGATGTATGACTGCCTGGCTTCTATAGCCCATGCGCATATGTTAGCCAAGATTGGCATACTAACAACATCTGAAGCTAAAAAATTGGAAAGAGCGTTGAAAGAAATTATAAATTTGGATGCCAAAGGTAAATTTAAAATTTTGCCCGGGCAGGAAGACTGCCATACGGCCATAGAAAACTATCTGACAAAAAAGTTAGGCGTTTTAGGCAAGAAAATCCATACCGCAAGGTCTCGGAACGATCAGGTATTGACGGCATTAAGGCTCTACTATAAAGACAATTTGAATGTTTGTCAGGGGTTGGCAAAAGATTTAATTTTTGACTTACAAACGTTCTCAAAAATTTATGGCGGGATAGAACTTCCGGGTTATACACATACCAGAAAAGCTATGCCGTCTTCAGTGAAAATGTGGTCGGAAGCTTTTATTGATTCCATGTACGATAACTTAAAGTCTTTAGCTTACGCAGTTGATTTAATAGACCAATCACCGTTAGGAACAGCGGCCGGCTATGGCTTGCCCTTGAAAATTGACAGGATTTTTACAGCCAAATTATTAGGTTTTAAAAAGGTTCAACAAAATCCGATTTATACCCAAAATAGTCGAGGTAAATTTGAATCCGCTATTTTACATGCGCTAACGCAAATAATGTTTGACGCTAATAAAATTTCCACGGATCTAATTTTTTTCAGCATACCTGAATTTGGCTACTTTGAGTTGCCAAAGGAATTTTGTACCGGCAGTTCAATTATGCCGCAAAAAAAGAATCCGGACGTGCTTGAAATTTTGCGGGCAAAATATTCTGTGGTTATTTCTCAGGAGATGCAAATTAGAAATATTGTGGGCAATTTACCGTCCGGCTATAATCGCGATTTTCAGCTTCTTAAGGAACCGGTCTTTAAAAGTTTTGAGATTGTTTTGGAAAGTTTACAGGTTCTGAGCGAAGTCTTTAAAAATTTGCGGGTAAACGCTGAAAATTGCAAGACGGCACTGACTCAGGAGTTGTATGCGACTGAGGAAGTATATAAATTAGTGGCAAAAGACATCCCATTTAGGGAAGCGTATCAAACGGTTGCAAAAAAATATAAGTAGGTTGTCTTATAAATCGTTTTTTATGAACGAACTTGGCCTGTGCCATGAATTACCCATTTATAGCTGGTTAAAGCCATTGCGCCCATTGGCCCTCGGGCATGGAGCTTTTGGGTAGAAATCCCCACTTCCGCTCCCATACCAAATTCACCGCCGTCTGTAAAACGAATTGAAGCGTTACAATAAACCGCGGCGGCATCAACCTCTGCTAAAAATATTTCAGCGTTTTTTTTATTTTCCGTAAGTATTGCTTCTGAATGTCCGGAAGTGTGTTCTTTTATAAAATCCAGTCCTTGTACGAACGATCCCACAGTTTTAATAGACATCTTCAAAGCTAAAAATTCCCGGCCAAAACTTTGAACGGAGGCTTTTTTTAAAAGTTTCGCGGGATAAATGTTAGCAAGCGCGGTATAAGCCGGAGGGTCCGCGAATACCTCTACGCCAAAGCCTGCCAAAACAGGCGCCAGTTGGTTTATAAATTTTTTCATAATTTTTTTATGCACAACAAGGGTATCTAAGGCATTACAAACACCGGGCCTTTGAACTTTTGCGTTTATAACTATATTAACAGCTTTCTTTAAACTACAGCTCTCATCGACAAAAGTATGGCAAACCCCGGCTCCGGTTTCAATAATTGGTATGCGCGCGTTCTTTCTCACAAATTCTATTAGCTTCGCGCCGCCTCTGGGAACCAGCACATCTATGAGACCGTGCGCGTTGAGCATAGACTTCCGCCACTTACTCTCCGGGTCGATTAAAAATACAGCATCTTTCAACAGGTCAAATTTTTTTAAAGCCTTACTTATAGCTTTTACCAATTCCAAATTGGTTTTATAGCTTTCTTTCCCCCCTTTAAGAACTATGGCATTACCGGATTTTATAGCCAGCGCAGCCAAATCCACGGTTACATTGGGGCGTGATTCATAAATAACCCCCACCACTCCAAGCGGCACGGATATTTTTTTAAGTATTAGACCGTTGCGCAGGCGTTTCTGCTCTAAAATTTTTCCAATTACATCAGGTTGCGATGCTACTTCTTTTACCGAATTAACCAAACCTGAAAATTTTCTTGAATCTAACTGCAGTCTTTCAGTAAAAGTTTCCGCGCCCGAAAAACTTGACACGTCTATATAATTAGCTTTTAAAATTTCTTTTTCCGCTAAACGCAATTGGATTGCTATTTCCAAAAGTAACCCCCTTCTTTGCGCCGCGCTTAAAAGCGCCAGGCTATGGCCGGCGAATTTCACTTTTTTTAATTTCTCAAAAAAATTATCCATTACTTAATTCTCCAGCCCGCTTATAAGCAGCTAAAACTGCCTGTCTAATTATTTTCCCCGTACCGCGCTTGTCTAAAATTTTTAACGCCGCTTCAGTAGTTCCTTTTTTGGATGAAATTTTGGCTATCAGCGCCTTATAAGGAAAGTTTTGCTGCAAAAGCCCGGCCGCCAAAAAAGTTTTTTCCACCAGCAGCCTCGCCTGGTGCGGTTTAAAACCTAAATTTTTTGCCGTTTTTTCCAGACTCTGCGCCAAATAAAAAAAGTAAGCCGGGCCGCTGCCGGAAATTGCCGTTACCGCGTCGATTTCACTTTCTTTATTAACTTCGAAGCTTTCGGTAAAAGTTAATAAAATTTTTCTTAACATTTTCTTTTCAGATTCGTTTAAAAACCCAGAGGACTTCCACGCAGCTATGCCTTGTCCGACACAAAGGCCTAAATTCGGCATTAGACGCACAATTTTTTTATGCCCAAAAAAAACCATTAATTTTTTTAACGGCAAACCGGCGGCAATTGATATTAATAAAGTATTTTCATTCAAATATGATTTAACGCTTAAAGCCAAACCGGGCATGTCCTGTGGCTTAACAGCTACAAAAATAACGTCGTAATTTTGAATATTATCCGTTAGCGCACTTTCCCACAAAAGCCCCATTTTTAAGGCAATTTGGCTATTTTGGTTAATTTTGGTGTCGGTTACCGAAACAGCAAAATTTTTTTTGTCTTTACTTATACGGTCTGCGATTGCTTGGCCCATAACACCAAAACCGATAATTAAAATTTTCTTTTTCATATTTTTAATATAATCATATAATCATAATGAACAACTTCTTTAGGCAAACTTATTTTTTTATTAATCTTTCTTAAAGCCAAAAAGTCCTGAATTTCTTTGCTGGAATAATTGCTTCTGCCATAAGCAATCCCCAGCCCTGCTTTAGATACAATCTGAACAATCTCTTTTTTCTCAAACTGGCCATTACTCCCAATTATTCCCGGAGCCAGCAGGCTTTTCTTTGATTGCAAAGCCTTTACCGCTCCATCGTCTATAATTAATTCTCCAAAACCCTTAGCGGACATAAGCCATCTTTTTTGGGCAGACATCCCTTGAAAAACCAGGGGAACAAATTTGGTTCCGTGTTGCTTTCCGTTAATAATTTCCAACAAAATTTTGTCTTTGCTTCCATCGGCTATAAAGGTCTCAATGCCGGCATGAACGGCGTGCTTAGCCGCGCGCACTTTAGACAGCATCCCACCTCTTCCTAACGCGGAGCATTCCGCGCTGCATAACTTTTCCAGTTCGGCGTCTACATTTTTTACCTCGCTTACTAAAGTGGCGTTTGAATTGGTGTCCGGATTATCGGTAAACAAGCCGGCCTGGTTGGTAAGCAAAATTAGTTTTTCCGCGTTAATCGCGACCGATACCATTGCCGCTAAAACATCGTTGTCGCCAACGGTTAAATCTTGAGTTGCCATAACATCATTCTCATTTATTATAGGCAAAATTTTACCAAACAACATTGCCTCAAGACTCTGGACAAAATTCCCGTAGCGTTCCCTGTTTGTAAAATCATCCCGCAGCAAGAGACATTGAGCGACCGGTAAATTAAAGTCCCGTCCGGCATTTATATAGGCCTGCATAAGCAAAGGCTGTCCAATTGCCGCCCAGACCGATTTTTTGCGCGGGGTGTCTAAATTTGGCAGCAAACTTTTGCCAAAACCAATGGCGCCTGAGCTGACTAATATTACTTCGTGTCCAAATTCACGCAAAGTAAAAATTTCCGAAATTAATTTAATAATTTTAGAAATTTGAATATGTTGAGAATTGTCGGTCAGTACGTTTGTGCCGACTTTAATAACTATACGCATAAACAAATTTTAACCTAAAAGGCGTATTTGGGCAATTAAACAAGAAAAATGGCCTCCTCCCCGGACTCCGGTTGTACTCCGTCCGGGGTTTCCTTTCCCGGCACCCGCCGATGGTTATTTAATCATCGATGATAATTTTATTGGGCGGGTGTATACGCTTTTCAAAACGGGGATGGTTTTGGAAAGATAATGTTCCATTCATCCTCGGACTCCGGCTTCGTGCTAATACCCGCTTGCTTTCTATCTGGCCTCCGTCCAAGGTTCCCTGGTAATTAAAAAAAACGGCAAATGAGGCTGTTTGCCTTATTTGTCGTTTTTTCATTTACAACTATTATTTCATACTGCCCAACATCTCTTCTTCAAAATGCAATAAGAACGGCGCAGGGTCCGGCGTACTGCCGAATAAAATGTGGTCAACGCTGCTGCGCTGTCCCCTGTCTTTCTGGCTTTCTACGCCTTTTTTTTGAAACCATTCTTCCCAAGCTTGGCTGAACTTCTTGTAACTATCCGTTTCTTCCTGTCCAAACTTTTTGTAAATTATTTCGTATTTGACCTGATCGCAAATATTAATAAAATCGCTTTTCTCTTCCAGTGTTAAAAAGCCATTTTTTTGCAATGCATTTTTTATTTCCTGGCTACGTGGTGAAACGTAAATCGCTTGGCAAATTTCTTTGCCTAATTGTAGCCACAACTCATCGAACTCGGTAAAATCAAAAGATCCCATTTCCATACCCAGTATATCAACTTTCAATCCCAAACGCCTTGTTTGAGCGCTTGTAGTTAATTAATCTTAGGCCTAAAAATCTGCGACCTTGCGTTGTTTTTAGGTAATGTTCACGGCGTTTGGCGTCTTCTTCATCCAAACCGCCTTCAAAGTATATAAGTTTAAATGGTCTTCTAAATTCTGTGGAAAAATTATAACCTGCTTGATGTTCTTTTATTCTCCTTTTTAAGCTACTGGTATACCCAATATATCTGTTGCCGTCTTTACTACTTTCCAGTACGTAAACATAAAAGAACGTATTGAAAGTTGTATTACTGGGCATACTTGTTTAAATAAATATTATTCAACCTTGTCCGCGATTTTGAGTTTTAACTTGTCGGCCAATTTTTCAAAACGCTTTTGGTCTTCATTTTTCAAAAATCTCAACAGTCTTCTACGATTGCCTACCATCTTCAGCAGTCCGCGGCGGGAGTGATTGTCTTTGCGGTGAACTTTTAAATGTTCAGAAACCTGTTCAATTTCCTTAGTCAAAATCGCGACCTGAACTTCCGGGCTTCCGGTGTCGTCCTTGTGCACCTGATATTTTCTAATTATTGCGTTCTTTTCTTTGGCACTTAGCATAGGTTTGAGTCCTTCAACACGATAACAGTAGCCGATAACTTATACGGCTTTTAAAACTATTCCGTGGATTAAAATTAATTATTTTTATTATACCTTAAAGCCGGTATTTTGTAAATACTAAGTTTTAGCCAAATACCTAATGAAGTCAGCCGCCAAATTATACTTGGTTAAACTCTCAAAAGGCTTTATCCCGGGAAAGCGGTTAACTTCCAAAATAAAATACCTTCCCTGACTAGATAAAATATCCACCTTAGCCAATTCCCGTTTAAGCGCCTTAGCGGATTGCTGTGCCAAATTTACCACCTCAGGACAATCTTTTATATTTACCCCTTGGCCGGTACGGTATTTTATGCCAAACCCGTCCGTTCCAATTTCAAACCGCAAAACTATTGGCACTACCCGATAACCCACTACCATGACCTTATACTCATATTCTGCCGGAATAAATTCCTGCACTAACCACTCCGCTTGTGGATGTTTGGGGAGTAACTTGGCCAATTCTTTCTCATTTTTAACAAAAAAAACATTTTCGGCCTTAAAGCCATAAATCCATTTTAAAACCAGCGGATATTTTAACTTGCTTAAATCACGGCCGTGATTTAAGCAAGTGGTTGATGGAATCGACAAGCTAGCCTTAAGTAATTTTTGATAATCCACCAATTTCCCCTCGCCCAAAACACCCTCCGAAATAACCGTATCTACAACTTTTTTTCCCTGGGCCTTAAATTTCTTTGCCAGCTCAACTATTTGCGGCAAAAAATCCGACCCCCCATTTAGGTATGGGTTGCGAATATATAGAACATTGTAGTTGTCCAAATCCGGTTTAAAATCAATTTTTACCAAGTCCTTTACAGAAAAAACTTCCAGGCCAAAACCGGCCAGATCAGCTTCCTGTTTAAGCCTTTCCGCGACATATGATTTTTTTGGGGAAACTACTAAAATATTCATTTCTGTAATTCTAGCTTAAAATGTGGTATACTGTATATGTCGCATAATGCATTATACAGAGGCTTAAAAATACCCTGGTCGCGATATGTGCTGGGGACACTGTGGACAACCACGTATGTCGCATAATGCATAATAACTTTATCAACAGCCAAAATGTCTGACATCAAAAACAAACTTGATTCCCCTCTTTACCGTTATATATCGGAGTTTTTGGAATACTGCGAGATTGGCAAAAACCAAAGCCGGAATACCATTTCGGCTTATTATCGTTACCTGCATAAATTTTTAAACTTTGTCTTGCCTTTAGGCATTAAAGACCCAAAAGACATAGACTTAGAGACCGTAAAAAAATACCGGTTGTACTTAAACCGGCTCACTGATGATAAAGGTAATTCCTTAAAACTCATTACGCAAAACTACCACCTTATTGCTTTACGCGCCTTTTTAAAGTATTTGGCTAAGCAGGATGTCACTACCTTGTCGGGCGAAAATATTGAGTTACCCAAAAGCCCCCAACGACAGGTGGAATTTTTGGAAAAAGACGAGCTGGACCGGCTATTTCAAGCCATAGCCGGAGAGAAAGACGAACTCCAGCGCTTGCGCGATTCCGCAATTTTGCAAACTCTTTTTTCCACCGGACTTCGTGTTTCCGAATTGGCTAGCTTGCGAATAGAAAGCATAAATTTGGACCGCAGGGAATTTACCGTCCGCGGTAAAGGCAGTAAACTTCGACTGGTGTTCTTGTCCG
>CAYIHW010000039.1:0-10337 GCA_964363335.1 uncultured Candidatus Saccharibacteria bacterium | reverse complement strand
CAAATATTGACACATTAGTCAATATTTGCTATAATACCATTTGCTCTAAGCAAACCGAATAATCGCTCGACTGCGCCTCGCTAGCGCTCAGCACAGACAAGTTATAATGTTAAAAGTTATCAAGTTTATAAAGTCACTGCACACTACATCAACTTTATAAACCTTATGGACTTTAAAAACTTTTGACTTGCCGTGCCGAACGGCAGTGAGGTGCGGTTGGGAGGAAAGTCCGAACACTTATTTGATAACCCCTATAGAGTTATCAAAACTGGTAGCGGGTAATTCCCGTCAGAAGCAACCCAACTCTTTCGCAAGAAAGGGCTGGGCCAAGTCTCGAGGTGCGAACAGAGACGGATTTTTTCGAAAGAAAAATCCGCCCAGCCTTTTGTTTCAAAGGGCTGGGCGAGTCCCAATAGTAATATTGGGGGTGAAACGGCTAAATCCTTACTTGAGTGCAAGGCCAAATTTGGTAGGCTGCTCGATCCCGATAGTAATATCGGGACAAGATAGATGATTATTTCCACTTCATATATTTATATATTGGTGGTCCGCCTTTGGCGGAAAAACAGAATTCGGCTTATGAGTTTGCTTAGAGCATAAAAAAACCAACACCAATTGGGTGTTGGTTTTTTTATATCCGCGTTATCCGCGCCTATCCGCGTATCCGCGGTCTATTTAACTTCAAACACCACAGTCATGCTTTCGGTAATATCCTGGCTGCCTGGCTCAATATTTGGTGCCACAGACTTATCCATTCCGCCTCCGCCCATTCCAACAGCGGCGTTCGCGTATATTATAGGAGTTCCAATACCGGAATTAGTTTCGGCAATACTTACTACCTTGCCTAATGTTAGACCAGCTTCCTTAGCCAAGCCTTGAGCTTTTATTTTGGCATTGTCTATAGCTTGTTTTCTGGCTTCCTGCTGTACAGCTTCCGGGTTTTCAAAGCTGAAATAAATTCCCTGAATTTGATTAGCTCCATTATTAACCGCTCCATCCAAAACTTTTTCCATTACCGTCTGCGATTTATCCACGCCTTTTACCTTAACCGTAACTGTTTGATCGCTCTGGTAACCAATAATTGTTCCTTTACCGCTTTGCCAATCCTGTTGCGGATAAAAACTAAACTGGGAAGTAGTTATATCTTCGGCCTTTATGCCTTGGGCTTTTATAAAGTCTATAATTTTATTAATTTTCTTATTGTTGGAATCTTTTACTTCAGTAGCCGTTGCCCCTTGAGACATTACCCCAATAGTTACCGTAGCCAAATCCGGCACGGATTTTATCTTCCCTTCAGCCGAAACCGAAATGGTGTTCGCCGGCTTTTGGTTTTTTATAACTGTTTTTAAACTATAACCCTGCTGAACTATCAACAGCGCCACAAAAGCGATTAAAAGCCCGCCTAAACCCGAAACCAGCCACTTTGGAAATGTATTTTCCACCCCAACAGACTTATCATCTAATAATGCCATAAAATTTCCTTTCGCCCCATAAACTATTGATTTTAAGATATCAAAAGTCTAACGGGGTAAATATGTTTATTTTAGTTAATATTTATATTACTATTATATCAAGATAATACCCAAAGAGCCAAAAATGTTACACTAATTAATATACGATTCAAATCTAATAACTAAATTCTGCTTTTGGTTGCTGAATCTTTATTGAAGACCCGGTAACGATTTTAGATTGTATTTCAACTTGTTTTATTAATTCAAATTTTATTTTAGAAAAAAGACTTGGTTGGAATTTTAACAGTTTATTTTTTACAACTTTTATTGCATGATCTGATTTATCAATACCAATCCAGCTACGATTCAATTCTTGAGCCGCAATAAGTGTAGTGCCTGAGCCGCAAAATGAATCTAAGACAATACTGTCTTCATTTGATGAGGCGCTAATAATTAATTTCAGCATGTCTATATTTTTTTCAGTTGGATATTGAGGATATTGAGGATCCTTAAACTCCCAAATATCCTGCATTTTTTTACCATCTTTTTCATCAATAAAAATTTTTTTTCTTGGTACTCCATTCGCGGACCACTCAATTAAGCCTTGTTTATCCCATTCCTCAAGGATTTCCGGTTTACTGCGCCAATGTCTGCCTTTTGGTGGCTCAATACTCCCCCATTTTTGACCCGTCTTCCCATTAACTGTCTCCCCTGGTGCATGTAAAGGAATTGTGGTATATTTTCTGCCGTTTTCGTCAACTTTTTTAAACAAACGCTCCACGTCTTCATCAGAAAATGGGTTCTTTGGATCATTCCATATTGGACTATCTGTTTTTGAATAAAAAAGTATTAAATCTTTAATATTTCCATAGGCTTTCCTGTAAAAATTTTTCGGATTGCATTTAATTCGAGTAATGTCATTTCTAAAATTTTGCTTACCAAACACCTCATCCATTATAAGTTTGACGTAATGGCCAATTTTATAATCAATATGCAAATATATTGAACCTTTTTCCGACATTAACTCCCTTAATAGGATTAAGCGTTCTCTTAAAAATTCTAAAAAATCATCCCCTACCAAAACATCACTGTAAGCGATTTCGTCACCTTTACTACTACTAATTGAGTTTGCCCTTTCTTCTCCAATTTTAAAATGCCCATTTGTCGCGAAAGGCGGGTCAATATAAATTAAATCCACTTTGCCACCAAGATCATAGTCTTCGAGAAGGGATTTAAGTACTGCAAGATTGTCCCCCTGTATTAGCTTATTGACAGCCCCTTGCCCAGTCTGTATTTCCAAAGTTGCTTTTTCGGTATTTAGAATCTGGCTTTCTGTTTTTTTGTTTGGATATTGTAAATACATAAAATAATTAAATTTGATACAAAAATTCTCTTAAGACAAGACTGCTCATAATATTTTCATTTTTATATTTTGTTGTTATGTCTCTATACATTTTATTATTCCCTTTTATAAAAAGGACTCCATCAAGCACTGCTATTTTAATTGCATTAACATTTTTTGCTTTAATAGTAGAGATAGCGTCATTAAATTGGGCATTTTGGTGACCCCCAAAATCAGTTAAAAACTTTGCCTCCCCGATAACATATTTCCCATTGAAGCGCGCAACTAAATCCAAACCTTTATTGTGCTTGTAATTAAAATGCTTTTTTGCAAAAGCCATCGTTTCTGCATCGCCAGCATCTAAAATTGCATTATTTTTCGAACTTAAAAATTGCCCTGACTTAACTGGTTCAATTCCTAAAGATTTTTTATATAACCATCGTCTAAATAATGGCCCTATCTGTCGATTAGTTTCTTTTGGCTCAGAGCAACGAGAAAATATTGCATCAAGTCCCATTTCATACAAACGACCAGACAGACGAGCTACGGTTGCAGGATTTCGTTCCAAAGAAGCTTTGTCTCTTTTTAAATATGCTACATAAGAATCTTTAATGGGAAATAAATTTAACTTTAAAAGACTTTTTAAAAGTCCGTTATTATCTTTTTTTCTGAAAGATGTTTCAACTTCTTTCCAAAGCGCCTTGTCCAAATCTCTGATTCCATCAGGGATTGTTGGATAAACATGGAAGAGATCATCAAGATAACTTTTTTGGCTTGCGTAGTCTAGACTTAACTTAATCCAAGGATTCATGATTCTTGATTTTACTTGTTAATTTTATAGTAAACAATCGTTCACCTATTGTCAATGTGGATAACTTTATACTATATTTTAACACTTTTACCTCAATT
Organism: uncultured Candidatus Saccharibacteria bacterium; assembly: GCA_964363335.1. GTDB lineage: Bacteria > Patescibacteriota > Doudnabacteria > UBA920 > UBA920 > PALSA-1336. The sequence continues at coordinate 6,635 of CAYIHW010000039.1, read as the reverse complement.
TACAAAAAACCACACATTTCTGTGTGGTTTTACTGATGTTTTAACCTATTGGACTGAAGGAACCCTAACTAGCGTTTCGCCCACTGTGGGCTGCGGCGAGCTCTTTTTAAGCCCGGCTTCTTTCTTTCTTTTTTGCGGTCATCGCGAGTTAAGAGTCCATTTTTCTTTAACACAACTCTCACTTCTTCGGCCAATTTACCTAAAGCAATGGAAATGCCGTGTCTTAAGGCTTGAGCTTGGGAGTGCAATCCCCCGCCATTGACGTGAGCGGTGAAATGATAATCGTGAAGGAGTCCGGTAGTTTCAAATGGCTGTTTAATTTCTTCCTGGAAATAAGTATAACCAAAATATCCGGCAACCGGTTTCTTGTTGACAACAGAGTCGCCTTTGCCTTCGAACAAGCGCACATTGGCAACCGCGGTCTTTCTTCGGCCGGTGGCAAAAATATATCTGCCTTTGCCAATAGTTTGGCGTTCAATAACCGGCTTTGTGACGGTCTTAACTTCCAAAACTTGGTCAACATGCTCTTTGGCCGCAGCCGGAGCAGTGGTTTTTTTATGCGCGACAGCACGAGGCTTTTTTATAACCGTTGATTTTGTAGCTTTCCCGCCGGAGGCGGGTCCGCCTTTGGCGGATATAGTTGGCTTAGTAGGCATAGGTGTATTATTTATCTATTTTATAATCGTGTTTGTCGCCTTTGACAATTTTCAAGCGGAGCATAATGGCTTTACGGAACTTTACATCGTCTATCATGGAAAATACCGCTTTGCGTAACACTTCTTCCGGATTCTTGATAATTAAATCTTTCAGGGTGGTATTTTTTATGCCTCCCAAGTAGCCGGAATGGCGATAATAAACTTTTTGCTGAATCTTTCGGCCGGAAAATTTCATTTTATCCGCATTTGTTGCAACAACATAGTCACCCATATCCACATGCGGGGCAAAGTCTCTCTTATGTTTGCCACGAAGAAAATTGGCAATCTCTGTCGCCGCACGTCCCATGGCCTTTTTCGACATATCAATTTCATGCCACTTGCGGACAACTTTTTTCGGTAATGTAAGCTTTTGAGATCTCATATAATATTATTTATTCAACTAGCTCAAGCAGAGCCTTGGAGGCGCCGGCTTTCGGGTTGTTTAACTTAATCAATCTGGTATATCCGCCTTTGCGGTCTTTATACTTGGCGCCTAAAACTTCCAGGGCTTTTTTAACAGCCATCGGGGAAAGCAAACCCAGTAAAATTCTGCGGTTATGCAAAGTGTTTTCTTTGGCGCGGGTAATGGCTTTTTCCACGTAAGCTTTGGAAGCTCTGGCGTTGGCATAAGAAGTTTCAATTTTCTCATACAACACCAGCGAGGAAGCTAAAGTGCGAAGAAGCTTTCTTCTGTGATCCATGCCTTTGCCAATTTTCTTCTTTTTTTGGTGCCTCATAAAATTAGTAACTGGTAAAAATAATTATCTTCCTAAAAATTCAAGAATTTCTTTTATTGTCTTGTCGCCCAAACCGCTGAAGTTATTGATTTCTTCGTTGTTTAAGGCGTGCAAAGCGGTCATACTGGTAATGCTGTTCTTTACTAGAGCATTTTTTGCCCGGGTGGAAAGCGTGGAGGATTCAATTTCGTTTTCACCTTGGGAATTAACTTTCTCAGGAGAAGGGGCTTCTTCTGTCGGGGTAATAATATTTTCTGCCGGAATAACGCCGTTTTTATCAAAATCGTTGGCAAACACCATGGAAAAATGATCAACCAAAATGTGAGCGGCAATGTCTACCGCTTCTTGGCCGGTCATGGTACCATCGGTTTCCATTACCACTTCCAGTTTGTCAAAGTTGGTCAATTGGCCGACGCGAACGTTGGAAACGTCAAAGTGTACCGCTTTAATTGGGGTAAAAATCGCGTCTACGCCGATTACGCCAAGTTCCAACTTCTGGTTCTCACGGGCTTCCACCGGAACATAACCGCGGCCTTGTTCTATGGTTAATTCCATATCGAACTCGGCATTTTTGTTATCTAAAGTGGCGATGTGCAAATCTTTATTAATGATTTGTACCTGGTCGGTTTCTTTAATATTGGCAGCGGTAACCACAGTTTCACCTTTGGCTTTTAAAGAAACTTTTACCGGTTCATTGCTAAAACTTTTAACTCTTAACAATTTTAGGTTTAAAATAATTTGAATGACGTCTTCTTTAACGTTCGGTATGGTGGAAAATTCGTGGTCAACAAATTTAATTTTAACCGCGGTAACAGCTGCTCCTGGCAAGGAAGAAAGCAAAACTCTGCGCATGGTGTTGCCAATGGTAACACCGTAACCGGGATAAAGCGGTTCTAAAATTAAACTATATTTGTTATTTCCCAAGTCGGTTACCCGGCCATGGTTTGGCAAAGGGATCACTTCCATAAAGAAACCTCCAAAAAAATAATTATTAGACTGCGCGGGGCCTAAAAAGGCTCCGGCAAAAAAATTTAACAAAAATTAAGTACGGCTATAATGCTCAACAATCAACTGAGTGTTGATTTGAGTGCCTAAGCTGGCAATGTCCGGAGCGCTGAGGATTTTACCGGAAAGCAGTTCCGGATTTAATTGCAGCCAGTCCAAAGATTTAAAAGTCTTCATTTTCTCCTTCATTGTTTCCATATAGACCTTCTTTTGTTTTACCGCCTTTACGGAAATCACGTCGCCAACTTTGGTCTGGTAAGAAGCAATGTCTACTTTTTTGCCGTTAACTTCAAAAAAACCGTGGTTGACTAATTGTCTGGCTTGAGCGCGGCTTTCGGCAAAACCCAAACGAAAGACAATGTTATCCAACCTGAATTCCAGCATTTTCAGTAAGTTGTCGCCGGTCACACCAACCGTTTTTAAAGCTTTTTTGAAATAAATTTCAAATTGTCTTTCCATTACGCCATAGGAAATCTTGGCCTTCTGCTTTTCGCGAAGCTGTAATCCGTACTCAGACATCCTGACTCTATTTTGGCCATGTTGCCCTGGAGCAAAATTGCGTTTTTGCAAAATTTTAGCATCTTTGGTCGTAAATGCCATTCCTAAGCGTCTTGCCTTTTTAGCTTTTGGTCCTGTATATCTCATAAGTTACGATTATCTTTTATCCTTCATCCTTTACTACTGCATCACAGAGTCAAGGATTAAAGATTAAGGATTAAGGATAGTTAGTTATACTCTTCTCGGCTTCTTTGGCCTTACGCCGCCGTGAGGAGTTGGGGTAAGATCTTTAATAGTCAAAACATTTAAACCACTTCCCTGCAAAGCCCGAACAGCCGATTCTCTTCCGGAGCCAATACCTTTAATCAACACATCCACTTCTACCAAGCCTCTTTCCTTTAAACGATGCAACACATCTTCCATGGTTCTTTGCCCGGCGTAAGGAGTGGATTTCTTGGAACCTTTAAAGCCAATTTTGCCGGCGCTGCACCACATTAAAACATTTCCGGTCATGTCGGTTACAGAAACTATAGTGTTGTTATAAGTAGAGTTGATATAAACTCTGCCTTTGGTTACTTTAGCCTTGGCTTTCTTTTTCTTGCTCGTCTTAATTTTCGCGACCGCGCTTAAAACTGCGCTTTCGGCGGGCTGGTCTTGGTTTTCGGTTGTTTTAATTTCTTCGGGCATAAAATAAATTAATTTAATTTAAGGTTTTAGGTCTTTTCCGAGGCGTTCTTGCGGCCACTGCCCGCGGTCTTACGAACATTGCCTCTGCGGGTGCGGGAGTTAGTCTTAGTTCTCTGACCCCTTACCGGCAATCCTCGAATATGCCTGATCCCACGATAAGAAGAAATTTCTTTAAGTCTTTTGATATTTAATAAAATCTGCTGTCTTAACTCCCCTTCTACTTTGAACGTTTTTTCAATATACTCGCGAATTCTGTTTAGTTCCCCTTCGCTTAAATCCTTTGTTCTTTTGTTTGGATCCACGTTAGTAGCGGCCAGAATTTTTTTAGACAAAGTTAAACCCACTCCGAAAATATAAGGGAGCGCGGCTTCAACTCTTTTTTCATTGGGGATGTTGACACCAGCGATACGAGCCATAAATAAAAATTAATTAATGCTAATTACTCCAGATAAACGCGGAACCGTGTTAGTCTGTTGATTTGTCTGTGTTGATTTGTTTTTTCACCCTTGTCGTTGTTTATGCTTTGGGGTTGCGCAAATAATGTAAATCCGTCCGAAACGGCGTACAACTTTACATTTTTTGCACATTGGTTTTACGCTCGCTCTAACTTTCATATAAATTTAGTTTAATTGCTTAGTAAAAAAATTAACGCATCCTTCTGGTTATCCGGCCCTTTGTTAAATCGTAAGGAGTCATTTCCAGGATAACTCTGTCTCCCGGCAAGACTCTAATCATATTTACTCTCATTTTACCTGAAAGATGACCGGTAACAGTTTGCCCGGAGTCCAATTGGATACGAAAAATAGCGTTAGGCAAATTTTCTATTACTTTGCCCTCAAGTTCAATTACGTCCTTTTTATTTGTTCCAGACTTCCCTAAGTCTTGTGCGCTGATTGGCAAACTCTTTATAAGTTATATTATCTCTGACAATTTTAACATAAATGCCGCGGATATGTCAACACAAACCCTCAAGATAAATTATCTCTTAAATAAGCGATTTTATAAAATTACTCCTTAATTGTTTCAATATTTAGGTAAATTTTTGAGACAAATAGCGGAAAAGTTTTTTGCCAAGACGGAGCCAAGGTGATTTCCACTTTCTCAATTTCCGCTTTTGATCTTAATATTTCATAAACCTCACTCTGACTCTTCCCAACCAGTTCAGGAGTGATGTTTGACAAATCTACATTAAACACTGCCTGACCCTCAAAATGAACGCTTAAAGTGGCTAAATCGTTATTTACATCCAAATTCTTAATTTTTGCAGTAAATGGATATTCCTTGTCGAATTTTAAGGTTTTATTTGATGATAATGTTTGGCCAATACGGGATGAGATTAAGTTAGCTAAATCCCTATCGTTATAAGCCAAACCTAAAATTTTGGCTTGAAGGGAAGCTGAAAAATTTGGAGTCTGGGCGCCAACGGCATTGTCGGTGGTAAATTGCGTAATTTCAAAGGCATACGCCTTTTCAGTTAGAACCAAACCGCTGCCTTTAAGTTTGTCATTAATTTCTTGTATGGCTTTGTCCTGAAGTTGTTTTTTGGCGTTATCAATATCTTCCTGGGAAATAGTCGACAAATACCTGGTGGTTCCGCCGGTAATTTCTGTGTCACTTTTAGCAAATAAAAATTGCGGCTTACTGCCAAAAACTTGATTGGTTATTTCCAAACGCGTGCCGGCCGGTAAATTAAAGTCTTCTCCGCCGGCTGTTGCGGCAATCTGTACAGATTCACTTAAGGATGATTCATCCACTTCCTTGGTTTTGGCATTCTCGTAAAGAGTTGGCTAAATACCGGAAACGTCGTTAATTAAAGTGTAGGTTTTGCTGCCTGCGGTTAAAATAGTAGTGGATGATTTTAAATTGATCGGCAACTTGGTGAAATTATATATTTTAATAATTCCGGCAGATTTATTACCGACTTGTTTTTTCCCCTTGCTCTGGTACTTTTCGCTTAAATTGACAGTTTCCGCCATCTTGGTTGCGGGCATGGATAATTTTACCGGGTCAATTTCTTTCATATTGGCACTGATATTAATTTCCATATCCCTCGTTACGGGTTCTGATTTCGGAAAAACCGCAACGGTCGCCTTAGGCAGGATTAAAAAATTCAACGTCAAAGCCGCTATAAGTACCAGCGTAAACATTCCGGTAAGTATTTTTCCGGTTTTCCCTTTTTCCCTTTTTTGCTGAATTATTTTTTTATGTTCTCGGGGGAAAATGCTATCTGTAACATTAATTTTTGGCAAGAAAAAGGCTTCTTCCAATACGGATTTTTCAGACTCCGGCGTAATATGTTTGGAAACAATTTTTGCCGGAGCTAATTTTTGTACCGCATGTTTTATTTCTTTTACCGCGCCGGAAAAAAGATTTTCTGCTATTTTTACCGGCTCATGACTTTCCTGCGAAACTTCTTTCTTATGTACCCGCACATCCGAAAAAGACGAAGACACTCGACTCTTAGGTAAAAACTTCAAACCAAACCCAGCCTCTTTGGCATACAGCTGGCCTTTTTCATCCATGGTTAAAATAAATACTTCTTTTCCCATTATGTCTACCTGTTTTTTTAACAACCGTAAATTTATGCTGTCATTAAACAAAAAACAGCGCTTTGGACAAACCAAAACAATCTGTTTGGCAGAATTATGTTTTAACCGGGTAACGACTTTAGAAACATCGTCCTCTAAGTTGATGTAAACACTGGGAATGGACATAGTTTAGTGGGACTGTTGCCGAATGGGCTTTTGAGATGAAATTTAAGAATTTTGAGCAGATTGTTTCAAACAAATTTTGATGTTTATCCTATGGATAAGCGGATAAATTTTTTGAGACAAGGTGCCAAAATTATGAAATTTCAGACAAAATGTCATTCGGCAACAGTCCCTTAGTAGTGGATTCAAATCTATTGCTATTTTATGCCAAATTAGCCAGTTAATCAATAGGTCTGTTGCCAAATGCGCTTTTAAGACGAAATTTCAGAATTTTGAGCGGATTGGCACAAATAAATTTTGAT
>CAYIHW010000038.1:0-10603 GCA_964363335.1 uncultured Candidatus Saccharibacteria bacterium | reverse complement strand
AGTTAACTTGGAAAGGAATGTTAGAACCGGTACCTTGAACAAGTAAGTTAATTGTGGATGATGTGGCATTAACCCCAACTACAGTTCCGTTGTTTAGAAGTGACGAAGCGGAAGTTAAGCCACTAGCAGAATTCCAGTAAGCTACTTGACCATTAACACCGCTACCGGTAAAGGCATTGGAAGCATTCAAAGTATTGCCGGACCAAGACAAACCGGTACCATTGGTAATACGAGTTGATGGAACATCATAAAAACCATTCCAGTTAGTTGTAGAAGCGGTTAAAGGAATGTTGTAACCGGATGATACTGTGGGAGTAAAGGTGTGCACACTTCCGGATGAAGTAATGTTCAAACCTATGCCTGTTGCTGTTCCTGTGGCAAAGGTTTGGGAAGAAGTTGTTAGGCCGTTTAGATTTGTTAAAGCATTACCGCCAACTAATGTGGAAGTGCTAATCCAGGAAGTCCCTGTACCGGTGGAAGACAATATCATTCCTGCCGAACCGCCGGCATTAGAGCCGTCAAACAGCGCGCCGGTGAGCCTCATATTTCCGACAACAGACAAAGTTTGTCCAGGAGTGGTAGTGCCCAGCCCTAATCTGTTATTACTATCATCCCAATAAAAATTCACGTTATCTTCATTTAACCCACTGGCTCCTTGAAATGTCACACTGCCAACAGTTAACCCAGGATTAAACCCGGTAACTGTCAGCCCCGCAATAGTAGTAGAACCATTCAAAGTAACCGGGCCGGAAACTGTTAAAGATGAGAGCGTAGTTGTGCCCGCTGTTAATGAAGAAATCGCGGTTGAGCCCGAAACAGTTAACGATGTCAGAGATGATGCCCCTTGTACAGTTAAACTACCGGAAGCGGTTATAGTTTGGGAATTAAAATTCTGGGATGAAAGCTGGCCAAACCCGGCTAAAGAAGTCCCGGAAAACCCGCTGGGCTGGTAGGCCGGAATATAGGTGACAATTGGCGTACCACCAATTATGGCCGTGCTGTTGCCGTTGCTATTTTGCACCATGCCGGAATTTGAACCCGAATCTCCCTTATCGCCTTTTTGGCCTTTAAACTTGCCTTGAGCCAAATACTGGTTAAGGATATTTTGGATTGACTGGTCAAGAGAAACCGTGGAAGCGGCTAAAACTTTTGGCTGGTTGGGTGTCGTAGTAATGCCTAAAACTTCCCCGCTGTCGTTGTCATTGCGAGGAGTACATCCGACGAAGCAATCTTTTCCAGGATCAGATTGCTTCGGCTGCACTCGCAATGACAGCTGAGAGCCGGGGATGACAGCATAAACGGAAGCCTGATCAAAGTCATTCCTTGCGTACATATCTAACATCCCTATATTTTGTATTAACGAATTTGAAACTACTGCCGACGCGTTTGCCAAAGCAAGCTGTCCGTTATTAAGACTCGCGCTGTTTAAAGCAATAAATTCGTTCCAACCATTTTTTGAACTGTTAACCGCCCAAGCCAGCTGTTCTCTTTGCTCGGCCAAAGCATTTTTTTGCAGGCTAACCAAATTACCGAATCCGGACTTGTAAAATACAGCTAACCCATTCCAACCGTTTTTGGCATTATTAAACGTCCGGACAAATTGTCCTACTTGCTCTATTACTGAAACATTGGCAACCCGCGCGGCAACTACATAAGGCGCTTTTACGTCGGACGAAAAGTTTACAGCTAAATACTTTATTTGACGGCCAAAATCAACAACTAAATATTTTACGGATTCTACGCCGCTCCGGAAATTCGCTGCAATTTGTTTGGGACGCCGAATAGTGGAATTCCCTACATTCAAAAAGCTTATAAATTGATTATGATATAATAAAGTCTGGTGGGGATGGCGTAGTGCGGAGTCGGAATTGCCATTCATGGCTCTGGGGGTGCAAATCCCCTCGTCTCCACCACTGGAAAAACACCTATTGACACGAGATTGTCTTTCTGCTATTATTTTAACAGATGGCAATTCCGACTCAAACATTACGTTAGAGTCTGCCAAATAACCCGAGCCGTAAGGCTTGGGTTTTTGGTTGCTCGCGTACTTATCCAGCAAACCAACATTGGACACGACGTTGTTCCAAATACTGCTTGCGAAATATTTGGCTTGATTTTTTTGTTCCTTGATGTTGGGGACTATAACATCCGCCACGGCAAGATATGGCGCTTTTAAGTCTGCCCAAAAACCTTGAGCTAAATATATTGTCTGCCGGCCAAAATCAAAGGCTAAATATTTTAGGAATTCCGCGTCGCTATTTATGGTTAAGCCTAAATTCAAAATGGCATTGCTTGTTTCCGCGGAAAAATGTTGTAAATAATCCCCTATTTCCGAGCTAGCGGAAGACGCGGCAATTATTTGCAAACCGAAGTTTAAGAGGCTATTTTGGCTTCTTGCCAAACCATTTTCATATTTCGCGATTAACGCGTACAAATTACTGCTGACTGACGGCAAAAACTTTTCATTATAGGCGGAATCAAATTTTACAAACGGCAACTTGGCCAAAACCAAAATATTTTTAGGGGTGATTGCTAAATAATTTATCCCTTCCATCCATAACCGCGGCAACACACCAATGTTCGCGATTGAATTAGTCCACCGGCCGGTGAAATTAAACTTTGCGCCGGTGAGTTGATTGGTAAAATTATTCTCAATGCTTAATAATACCAAGGCGTAATTTTCCATTCCGGCAAATGAAGCCATGCTGACAGGTTGGGCAAATTCTTTTTTTTGAATCCTAACCGAAATTTCCGCCACCGCTTGTCTATGTTCATAATTAATTACCTGCTCTTTATATAATTTTTCTACACCAAACAAAGTTTTTGATTCATTTAATTGTTGACTTGGAGAATTCGTTGCCTGAGAAAGTTTGACATTTATTCCGGCAAATATTAAAGAAGTGAAAATTAAACTAAAAGCCAGAACTGCTAAAATATTTAAACTTATAAACCCGGCTTGCATCATGGCTTTAAACTGCGCCAACCTAGACTTATGTTTAACTTCCTGCTTTCTGACATACTTAACTACCGAGTCTTGAGTGGTTAACCAGTCACGGCCAATTTTAACCGCGCCAAGTCTCCCCTTGCGCGCCAAGAGGCTTAAATACTCCGCTGAGTATGGGGTTTTAATTGCGGCCTGGCTAATGGAAATTAATTTTCTGGAAGCTAGCATGGCCTGCTGTTCTGGAGTTTGCATTTTGTTTTTGAGTAAATACATTGCCTATTTTTGGACAAAATATCTACAAAATCTATTAAATTGTTTTTTTGTTTCTTGGCTAGCTAAATTATTTTATTTAACTAGTAAACGGAAACGCATAGCTGTGAAACCCTTATTTTGTTGGGCTAAACAAGTCTATATGCGCTATCCGATACTTTTAATACCTTAAGTATAGCAGATATTTTAGCCCTTGTCAATAGTATTACTTTGTGATATAATTTTACTTAAGTTGCCCTAGTGGTTTTTGGGCACTTTTTATTTGAGCTACAAGAACTACAAATTTTAAACACTACAGATGCCTACAAAAAAGCTCTGCTGTGTTTCTGTAGGCATCTGTAGATTAGTATTTATCTGTAATTCTGTAGGATTATGAAAAGAGACGACATTAGAAACATTGCCATTATTGCCCACGTTGACCACGGCAAAACCACACTTGTAGACGCCATGCTCAAGCAAACCCATACGGTAAAAACCGGCTCAGAAAATGAGTCCAATTTGATTATGGACAGTATGGACCTGGAGCGCGAACGCGGCATTACCATTAAAGCCAAAAACGCATCGCTAATTTACCATAATACTAAAATCAACATTGTGGACACCCCGGGCCACGCGGATTTTGGCGGCGAAGTGGAACGCACGTTGAGAATGGCTGATGGGGTTTTACTGCTTGTGGATGCCAAAGAAGGCCCGATGCCGCAAACCAAGTTCGTGCTAAAAAAAGCTTTGGAGCTGGGCCTCAAAGCCATTGTAGTAATTAACAAAGTAGACAAAGACGGCGCGGCTCCGGATGCTACTGTAGATAAAACTTTTGACTTATTTGTTAAATTAAATGCCAGCCACGAACAGCTGGACTTTCAGGTTATTTATGCTTCCGGTGTAAAAGGCTTGGCGGATACCGATCTTGAAAGTTTAAAAACAAAAATCGCTTCCAATGCCGAACCGGACGTCGCTCCCCTGTTTGACGCAATAGTTAAATATATTCCGGCTCCGGATGTAAAACCCGAAGATCCGTTTGCTATGTTAGTCTTGGCTTTAAAGTACGACAACTACAAAGGAAAACTGGGAATTGGTAAAATTGTTTCCGGCTCGGTGAAAAAAGCCCAAAATATTGCCCGCGTAAATCCGGCCGGGCAAGCCACTGTCGGTAAAATATCCGCCATGCAAATGTATGAAGGTTTAAATCCGGTAGACGTGGAAACTGCCACTGCCGGCGACATTGTGGCCATTGGCGGTTTTGATGACATTTCCATTGGCGAAACATTAACCGATCCCGGCAATCCCATTCACCTGGAACCGGTAGAAATTGAACCGCCAACAATAAAAATGACTTTTGGCGTTAACACTTCCCCGTTTGCCGGCCGAGAAGGAAAATTTGTTACCTCCCGCAACTTGCGCGATCGCCTATATAAAGAGTTGGAAGTAAACGTGGCTTTAAAAGTAGAAACTTCCGAGGAAGGCGCGGAAAGCTTTTTGGTTTCCGGCCGCGGTGAGTTGCATTTGGGCATTTTAATTGAAACGATGCGGCGCGAAGGGTTTGAATTGCAAGTGTCCCAGCCCCAGGTTATTTATCACTTCGCTCCTCCCTCCCCTCCTGGCGAGGAGGGGATGCCCGAAGGGCAGGAGAGGTCGAATCTCGGCAATCCCGATGATGATAAAAATTTGATCAAGATGGAACCTTACGAAATGGTTACTATAGACGTGCCGTCGGAATATCAAGGCGCGGTTATTGAAAACCTTGGCCGCCGCGGCGGTGAATTATTGCATATGGATTCTTCCAACAACTCTGAATTGCACGCGGAATATTTAATTCCAACTCGTGGCTTGATTGGCTTAAAAAACCTCCTGCTTACCCAAACCCGCGGCACGGTTATCATCAACAACTTGTTTGACAGCTACAAACCGGTGCACGAAATTGACACCCACGTAAATGACCATGGCAGTCTAGTTTCTTCTGAAACCGGACTTTCTAATGCTTATGGACTTAACAACGCCCAAGAGCGTGGAATTTTGTTTATTAAGCCGGCAGTGGAAGTTTATGAAGGTATGGTGGTCGGAAGAAATGCGCTTAATAATGATATTGAATTAAACGTTTGTAAAACCAAGAAGTTAACCAACATCCGCTCCTCCGGTACAGACGAAGCCATAATTTTGACCCCGGCCAGAGAAGTTGAATTGGACTTCGCGCTTGAGTATATTGGCCCGGATGAATTGGTGGAAGTTACTCCAAAATCCATTCGCATTCGCAAAAAGATACTCGGTGCCACCGAGCGCAAACGCGCCGCGAGATAACGTGTCTCGATCCATACCAAATTTAAAACTCCCCTATTGGTCAAAAAGGGGAGTTTTGTTTTAACTTCTAAATTGTTTTATCTTCTGTGGGGAAATTGCGCAATTGCGCAATTTCCCCACAAGACATAAGATAGTTATTTACAGTATATTTAATTTCCTAAAATGAGCCGTAACTTTTTTGTCGTCTTCATTGTCCAAACGGCTAACTTCCATAACCGTAACAAAATTTGCAATATCAAAATTCCTAATAATAAAATCCAACTCCCGACAAGGATCATAAGGATATAACCACAAAGTTCTTTGCAAAGGATAAAAGCCCATTTTTTTCAGCTTACGGCGCAAAGCGTCAGCGGCCAATTTATGATCTTTAGTCGGGATATCAGCCGCTACCAACCACCACTTTTTATTCCAATTTTCCGGCTTGGGGATAACAAGGGAAGCAAAAGTCAATTTTTCTAATCTTTTCTTTCCTCTGGGAGTAACCCATAGTCGCCATCCGGATTTTTCCGGCTTTATTTGTATTAGCCCCGAACGTTTAAGATAATAAAAAGTTTCGGCCATTTTGCGCTGTTTTTCTTCCCTCGTGTACCGCCTTCCCCTTTTACGCCGAAATACAAATTTATCCACGACCTGCATAGCGTTAGGCATCACCAGCGCTATGGTTGCTATTCCGGCCGCGGCAACAACCGCCAGTGCCACCTGGCTCGCCGAGGTCAGTGTTTGAATGTTTTTGTCGTTAAGCTCAAACCCTTTTTGCTTAGGCATCGCCTGCTTAAGAGCGGATGAAAAGTAAATTTTGCCATTATTTTCCATATTTTTATTTTAATTACTTTTGCATTCAATATAACACTTGTGGGGAAATTGCGCAATTGCGCAATTTCCCCACAAAAGAATCCTCAGTACCGCCAAACACAAACACGCCGCGAGATAGCGAAAAACGAACCATAACGATAAAAATAACCATAACTTTTAAAAAATCACTGCCCTTCGGGTGGTGATTTTTTTGATATTCAAATTTTTAGATTTTATTCCCTTCGCTCAACAACAATTGTACATTTCGTCAGTAACGCGGCGACTGCACCGATGGCGGCTAAGGCGGGAAGTAAAACCACGCCGACTACGGCAAAGGTCAACGGGATTTCTATAAGCACTTCATCTTTTTCATTTTTTAAAATTATCCGGCGAATATTGCCGGCTTTAATTAATTCTTTAACTTTAGCCAAAACTTCTTCGCCTTTTACCTTAAATTCTTCAGTAATAGTTTTTTCTTTAGACATATTAATTGCATTAATTATTTCAAAATATTCAACTATAACATTCTGACATTCTGACATTCTGCAGAATATTGGAGTATTATTACTTTTTTTCATAATACCCAGTTCCAATATTTTTGGAACTGGGTATTAATACTTAATTTATTGTCCGGTGGTGATGTTTGTAGTTACCGGAGTGGTGGTGGCAGTGGTTGACAATTTGCAAGCTTGCAATTTACCATCCCGGCCGGAGGACTCTTCTTTATTAGCCGCTTTTCGGCCTTCTCTCAATTTCTCCAAAACTTCTTTTCTGGAGGTTTGGGCATTACCAATCGCGGCTTTTCGTTTCTGCAAGGCGGCGGCAATGGCGGTCTTGTAGGCTTCGTTAGCCGCTTTTATTGCAGAATTGCGGACTTCTTTGGCGGCTTTAGTAGCGTCTCTAAAAGTTTGATTAATTTGTTTTATAGTTTCCGGAGTATTGGAAGCGTTTGCTGAAAGTGCCGTTTTTCTGGCTGTGGCCGCGGCTTCATAGGAAGTTTTAAAAGTCTCATTGGCAACTTTAACCGCGGCTTGTCTGGCATCTTGAGCCGTTTTTACTTCCGCCTTATAAGCGTCTAACGCGGCCTTAGTGGAAGTAGAGTAAACGCTTTGCGTCTGTTTGAGCTGAGTAAAGTATTCTTGATCATTTTCTTTTACTCCCTTACGAAATTCTTCACGCGCTTCCTGATTTTGGGAAACACACTGCTTATACTCTTCCCACTTGGCTTCATATTGCTTTTTCATTTCTTCTCTTTTGGCTTCCAACTGTTTCTTCATCTCTTCGCGTTCAATTTGCAGTTGTTGTTTTTTTTGTTCCTGCAAAGTCTTCATCTCCTCCTGCTTGACCTTTATGGTCTCCTTCATTTTCTCCTGCTCTTTTTTAATGTTTTCCTGAGCCTGTTGGCGAGCTTGTTCTATGGTTGTCTGAACACCCAAAATTTGGCCCTGGATGTCAGCCGAACTAGCCGCGAAAACGGACAATGCCGGCAATAACATCCCGGCACAGGCAACCGCAATTACCGCGCGCTTTAACTTATTGTTCATTTATTTTTGTCTCCATCCCCCTTAGGGGAAATAATTATACTGCTTATATTATACCATATCGTCAACCAAAAAAGTTTGTTTCTTTTCCTTGGAAGAAGTGTCCCTTCTTCCAAGTTAATTTTATGGTATAATAAATTTTTTATCTTGATTTTTTAAGGTCGCTAGCCCCCAAACCGCGGCCAAAATGGCCGCTACCCCGCCGGTCGCAATTCCCCACCGTGGCCCCAAATGCTGGCCTAAAAATCCTATTATCGGCCCCCCAATAGGGATTGAACCTAAAAATACTACGGCCCACAGCGCCATAACCCGCCCGCGCATAAACGGAGGGCTTTCTGTTTGCAAAATAACGTTGCCAAGTGAAGTTAAATTGATAGAAAAAATTCCCACAATTACCATGGCAAAAATTGCTTGGTTTAAAGTGCGAACCACAGAGACCAAAAGCATACTTAAGCCCATTAAAATTGCCGCGCGAATTAATAACGACAAACTTACTTTGGTCCGATTGGCTGTATAAAAAGCGCCAATTACCGAACCCACACCCATGGCGGAAGTCAGCGCCGCATAGGCCGGCGCGCCGCCTTTGAAAGTAAATTCTGCCAATAATGGCAAGGCGACTTGAAACTCATACGCAAAGGTGCCAATTACGGCCATAATAATTAAGGTATTTTTCAGTGTTGGATTACTGCGGATATATTTAAATCCTTCCCTCAGCTGACCCTTGCTTTCTAAAGCCAGCTGAGATGGAAGCAATTCTTCCTTTTTCATAAAATACAAAGCCAGCAAAATCGCCACAAAAGAAAAGGCATTTATAATAAAACACAGCGCCAAACCCACACCCACAATTAAACCTCCGGCCAAGGCTGAACCAATTGCCCGGGCTAAATTAAACTGCGCCGAATTTAGAGAAATCGCATTGGTTAAATTCTCCCGGCCGACTAATTCCATGGCAAAAGCCTGCCTCGCCGGATTATCAAAAGCATTCACAATGCCGGACAGCGAAGCAATTACAAACACCATCCATAATTTTACCCAATCGCCCGCAATCAAGGCTCCTAAGACAAAGGCCAAAATGGCGGACGTGCCATTGGTAAACACCAACATTTTTCTTTTGGAAATCCGGTCAACCATTAGTCCGGCCCATGGGCCTAAAAGCAAAATGGGTAAAAATTGCGCGGCCGCTAAAAAACCTAAGGTCGTTCCGGAATGAGTTAACGTTAAGACCAGCCAGGATTGTGCCACGCCCTGCATCCACGTACCCGACACCGAAACCGTCTGGCCAATAAAGTACAGGCGATAGTTATAAATTTTCAAGGAGGCAAAAGTATTTTTGCCAAAATTTATTATTCTTTCCATAATTGCGTAATAATTAAATCTAATAGTACCCGCGGGGGTACAGAACCGGTTTTTAATTCTTCATCCAAGGCTTTCAGTTTTGCCAGTAATCCCAAAACGCTCGTCGCAGAGAATCGCGCCGCCACTTTGCTCATAATAAATAACCGTCCCGATTTCCACCCCAAAATTTCCAACATTTCCACCTCGCTCTTTTTTTGGACTATCAAATCATGGACTATGGCTACACTGCGAAACTGTTCGGCCAAAAGCGCATTTAATTGAATGACCGCGCCTTTTTCCTCGCCGCCGGACTGCTGGCGCAAAAACCGATCCATTAAAAATAAAGCTTTTTGCTTGTTGCCGTCGGCAATAGCATTGGTTAATTCAAAGGCATCTACTTCTTCATTTAAATTCACTAAACTGGCAACATCCGCCTCGGTGATTTCCGCTCCCGCGGCGTGGCAAGCCAGTTTTTGCAGTTCATTTTCCGCCTGCCACAAATTATAAACTTCCTGCACAGCCACAACTTTTCCGCCGGCCTTGATTTCTTTGGCGTTATCCCGACCTAAGGCAACTGCTAAGACATCTGCCGTGCGCGCGGATAATTTTGTTCCCAAGGCTTGTGCCCGCGCTATCAACCATGCGTCCACTTCCCTGCCGTGCGGCAGAACAAATTCTTTAATTTGCACAGCTTTATTGGCTAGGAGTTTTTTATTGTCGGCGCTGCGCTTGTCTAATTTTTCTTCCAAAAAAATAATCTGGTTTTTGGAAACAGCCAAAGACGCAATATTAGCTTTACTATTGAATAAACCGATCATATTTTTTAACGCGTAGATTTTGGTTTTAGCAAATAGGTCGGCGCCGGCCAAATCACTTATTGCCGAAAAAGATTCCGCGTCCATAAAAAAATCCGCCTTTAGTTTCAATGCTTGCTCCAAATTGGCAATGTATTGCCGTTTGGAATAATCATCCGGACCTAAAAGCAGAGTGAGCATAAAAAGCTTGAAATAATTAGTAAACTATGGTAAAATATCGAAGATTGTTAATATTACGGGTCGGTAGCTCAGTCGGTAGAGCAGTAGCCTCTTAAGCTATTTGTCGTGGGTTCGATCCCCACCCGACCCACCAAAAAAAGTTTTTATCAGCTTGTCTGGCAAAAACTTTTTTTGTTTATACATTTTTGGTGCGCCCGGCAAGATTCGAACTTGCTACCTCTTGGTTAGGCCCCACACTTTCCTGGTGCTCTCAGCAGGAATCGAACCTACATTACCGGTTCCGAAGACCGGTGCTCTATCCGTTGAGCTATGAGAGCAAAAAGAAAGTGTGGGGCTATCCAAATGAGCTATTTATCCCGTTGCATTCAGGTTTTCTGAAATGGGACTGTTGCCGAATGGGCTTTTTGATTCAAGAGACGGGTTTGAGGAAAATT
>CAYIHW010000037.1:1486-10752 GCA_964363335.1 uncultured Candidatus Saccharibacteria bacterium | reverse complement strand
GGATTGGCCTTCCAATTTTTGTAGGCTTCATCCAGCTGGGTTTGGTTTTCCGGCTTTAGGTTCATAACAAAGGTGCAGTCCGGGAAGCGGGTACAGCCAAAGAAAGCTTTGCCACGACCGCGGGATTTGCGTTCTACCACGTCTCCGGGCTTGTCTTTTCTACCGTCGGCCAATAGACACGCCGGGCATTTATAACCGGTCTTGTTCCAAATTTTACTTATGCCTTTGCATTTGGGGTAATCTTGGCAACCTAAGAAAAAGCCGAACCGGCCGCGCTTGACCTGCATTAATTTGCCGCAAATCGGGCAAACTTCGCCTTTGGTTTTTTCTTCCAAAGCTTTAATTTTGGCCGCTTCTTCCGGCATTGGCTGGGTAATTTTGCTTTCCGGATCCGGGCAGGCTAAAAATTTTCCCATACGACCGTATTTAATTAACATCATCTTGCCACAGTGCTGGCAAGGAGTGGTAGAAATTTCAATTTCTTTTTGAACGCTAGCTTCTTTTTCTATTAAATGTTTTTTAAATGGGCCGTAAAATTCTTTCATAACTTCCACCCACTTAATCTTTCCTTCGGCAATGTTATCAAAGCCTTCTTCAATGTGAGAAGTAAAATTAATGTCTACAATTTCCGGAAAATTTTCCACCAGCATATCATTAACCAAAAAGCCTTCCTCGGTTGGACTGTATTTTTTATCTATCTTATCCACATAGCCGCGGTCTTGGATGGTGGAGAGAGTAGGAGCATAAGTAGATGGGCGACCCACGCCATGGGTTTCTAGCGCTTTAATTAAAGTCGCGTCAGAATATCTTGCCGGCGGTTCGGTAAAGTGTTGTAGCGGCAAGAGTTCGTGTAATTTTAACAATTCTTCCAAAACTAATTCCGGTAAAACTCCTTCAATTTCGTCTTCTGCTTTTTCATCTTGACCCTCAGTATAGGCGCGAATAAAACCGTCAAACTTTATGGTTTGTCCACTGGCTCTAAAAATGTATTCGCTTGATACTTGATTCTTGCTACTTGCTACTATGTCCTCAGCGGTTTGTTCCAGTACGGCCGGAGCCATTTGGCAGGCAATCGTGCGCTTCCAAATAAGATCGTAAATTTTATATTGGCCTTTGTCCAAGTGTTCTTTAATGTCGCTAGGTTTTCTTAAAACATCGGTCGGGCGAATGGCTTCGTGGGCTTCCTGCGCGCCTTTGGATTTGTTGGTAAAATGCCTCGGTTCAGACAAGGCGTATTCTTTTCCGAACTCCGAGCTCACAACTTGTTTTATGACCAGCAAAGCAGACTGTGCCAAATTTAGACTGTCGGTTCTCATATAGGTAATTAACCCTTGGTGGCCTTCTTCGACCAGTTTAATGCCTTCGTACAGCTGTTGGGCAATGACCATAGTTTGTTTGGCGGACATACCAAATTTGCGCGCCGCTTCCTGTTGTAGGGTAGAGGTGGTAAATGGCGCGGCCGGATTTCTTTTAACTTCTTTGGTTGTGATATCTTTAATTTGGTATTTGGCGCCCGCTAAGTCCGTGGTAATTTTTTCCGCTTCCACTTTTGTCTGGATGTCCATCTTGCCGACGGACTTGTCGCCGATTTTTTGCAACCTGGCAACAAAAATTTTGTCCGAATCTTTTTTTGAAAGTTTGGCTTCTATGCTCCAATATTCCTCGCTTTTGAATTTTTTAATTTCGCGTTCGCGTTCCACTACCAAGCGCACGGCTACCGATTGCACGCGTCCGGCCGAAAGACCGTATCTTATCTTCCGCCATAAAAACGGGGAGAGTTCATAACCCACCAACCTGTCCAGTACGCGCCTGGCCTGTTGGGCGTCTACCAAATTTAAATCAATATCGCGCGGGTTTTTTAAGGCTTCTTCAATGGCGGTTTTGGTGATTTCGTGAAAAACAATGCGTTTTATACGCTTATCTTCCTTGCCTTTGGCTATTTCCGCCTCGTCTCCCAGGCCCAAAGCCTGCACTAAATGCCATGAAATGGCTTCTCCTTCGCGGTCTTCATCAGTTGCCAATATAATAGAGGAAGCGTCTTTGGCCAGTTTTTTCAGTTTGGCTACGGTTTCTTTGGCTTTAAGTGGAATAATATAGGTCGGTTCAAAGTCGTGTTCTACATCAATGGAAATTTTGCTTTTCGGCAAATCCCGCACATGACCCATGGAAGCCTCTACAATATATTCCCCGCCAAGAAAACGGGAAATAGTTTTTCCTTTGGTAGGGCTTTCGACAATAATTAATGGTTTGCTCATAAAAAATAATCCGATCCGGATCTGCAAATTAAATCCTGATCTACGGATGACTACAGATGCTAATATCCGCAGTTATCAGCAAATCCGGATGCATCTGTATATCAGGATCGCTTAATACAATTGTGAGTTTAACCATAAAAAAATTATTTGTCAAACTAAAGGATACTTCAAGTTGATAATTATGTAAGAAAAAGATAAAATATTAAGGTCTGAAAGTTTGCAGGAGGTCTAATGAAAGTCAAAAAAGAGGCGCTGACTGTTTTCGTCATTTTCGGAACGGCCATGACAGTGATGATGGCCTATATCTGTATGATGACGTGGAAAATTCACAATTCTCCGCGTTTCCCAGAAGATCAGAAGTTTTGGGGTCCATTGCTGTTGCTGGTGGCGTTCGCGATCTATTTGGGAACAGCGAAACTCGCATTGCGGATGTATCACAACGCATCACGTTAGGCTAAGTTCAATCGGGAAGGAGGTGATGAAGTGGACAGATGGGATAAGGCAGTAGCGGTTGTATTTGGCGCTTTTGTTCTTTGGGAACTGGGCGACTGTGTTAGCACGGTTTTCGACCCGGCGGTCTCTGAAGGCGTACGCTTTTTCGCAGCCAGAGCCTTGGGAGATTTCGTGTTCTTCGGCGGGCTGTTCGGCGCGGTCTTCCTTATGTTTTGGGTTTTTAGCCGCCTAAAGACGGCTCAATAAGCAACGCAGGCAGTCGGCGGTCGTGGAAAACTATCCACGATCGCCATTTTTTTTATGGGCGTAATATATTTTCTTTTTAAGGTCCTTCACTTAGTTCAGGACGACATTAATGAAGGACTGTATCATTAATGTCGATTTTTTCTAAGATTTTTTTGCTTTCGGTTTCGGTGGCCGGGCGCGGAGTGGAATAATTGTCGATGATGACGGGAATTAATTCCACGGATTCCAACTTGGCCGGTTGGTGGTTGCCTTGGATGTCGTCCGTACAACCTCTCTGCCCCTCGGATGCACTCGGGGCATCTCCCCTCGCCAGGGGAGAAGGGGAACAGCTTCCGGTTTTAGATAGGTTGATTCGTAATGCCAGTCCTTCGCGCGTATCTTGGCTCCACATTTGGTCAAAGATAAAGTTGCCAAGCGAGTAAAAAATATATTTACCGTTGTATTTTTCTATGGTCTGCACCCAGTGCGGATGATGTCCAATAACCATATCCGCGCCGGCATCTATGGCTGTGTGGGCGAATTTAATCTGCGCGCGGTTGGGATTGCGTGTGTATTCGGTTCCGGCATGCATAGTGGTAACAATAAAATCACATTTAGATTTAAGATTTAGGATTGAAGATTTAAGCTTTTCAGTGTCTTCAATTCGAGTCACATAATTATTGGTCGCTTTGCCGCCATCGTTAATAGAAGAGTAAGACGCGCCAATAAAACAAATTTTTATACCATTGGTTTCCACAACTGCCGCCGCTTGGGCTTGTTCTAAATTACTGCCAGCACCAATGTGTTTAATTTTTAGTTGATCCAAAACAGATATAGTAAAATCCAAGCCCTTTAACCCCTGATCGAGTGCGTGGTTGTTGGCTAGGTTTAAAATTTTAAAGTTATTGTCCGCCAAGGCCTTTATATAAGCCAGCGGCGCGCCAAAAATTAAGCTGTGTCCGCTAATAATCGGCGAGGTTGAAGAAATAGGGCTCTCCAAATTGCCAAAATTAAAATCTGTAGATTTTAAAATCTCCGCCATCTTTTCAAACGGCAAGTTAACATTGTCTGATTTTTGAATTGTTCCGGCCACATTCCGCGACAGCATAATATCGCCCACCGCAAGAAAGCTGGCTTGGGAGGCGCTATCTGTTTTTTTGGCCAGTTCCGAGGCTTGTTTATAGTAAGCGCTTAGAGTTTTGTCGCTGGGCGCAAAATTATAACTGGTTTTGGTGGAGCCAAAGTAAGGATCGCGGTTATGTTGAATAAGCCCAAGTCCAATGGCTAAGGCAAGGAGTGTTCCAATGATAATTTTTGCTAATGTTGAACGGCTCATAAAATTAATTTCCAATCAAATCCAAATGAATAAATGTCCAAGGACTGCAGTCCATTTGGAATTTATAATTTGATATTTGGAATTTTCTTTCCCGCTTTATCGGGAAAGAATGTATTGCTGTCCGCCCATATTTTTTATTTTTCCTTTCATTTCCAAAAAAGTCAAGGCGGTAATAACCGCGCTGGGTTCTAAGCCGGACTGTTTTATTAGTTCGTTTATTATAACAGGTTCAAAACTAATTAATTTTAGCAAAACAGTTTCTTCTTTGGTATCGCCAAAACTGGTTGCGGTTTGTTTTTGCTCGGGCAAGGTTTGCAAATTTAAATCGTTAAGAATATCGCCGGCCTCGGTCGCAGGCTTGGCGCCCATTTTCAGCAGATTATTCGGACCATGGCTTTGCGGAGAATAAATCGGCCCCGGCACGGCAAAGACTGTGCGATTTTGATCCAGCGCGTGGCTGGCGGTAATCAGCGTGCCGCTCTTTAAGTCACATTCTACTATTAAAGTAGCAACTGCCAGTCCGGAAATAATTCGGTTGCGCGCCACAAAGTTTTGTTTAAAGTTTGGTGTGCCAATTGGGTATTCACTAAGCAGTGCCCCGCCTGCCTCAATAATTCTTTGGGCGAGTAGGGCATGATGTTTTGGGTACAGACTGCGCTCGTCCAGACCGCCGCCCAGTACGGCAATAGTGCGGCGGTTTTTTTTAACCGCAATATCGTGAGCCGCGGAATCTACGCCAAAGGCCATGCCGGAAACTATTATTACCCCGGTATCAACCAGAGGTTCCACTAACTGCGGCACTACAACTCGCCCATAGTTGGTAATTTGACGCGTGCCGACTACGGCTACGCATAATTCTTCCGGTTCGGCCATACTGCCTTTAAAATAAAGCAGTGGGGGATTTTTCGGGATTTGTAACAGGAGTTTTGGATAGTTTGCATCCCGAAAAGTTAATAGCTTAATTTGTTCTGTGTCCAGTTTTAGTCTCTCGGCTTCTAAATTTATTTTTTGTCTTAAAACCAAAAAGTCGTCGGCTAGTTTTTCATCTATGCCTAACTTAAGCAATGAATGCTTATCTATAAAATAGGCTTCTTGAAAAGTTTCAAAATTTTTGCTAATTTGCAGAAGGCGGGCCGGCCCAAATTGAGGCATTAGGTTTAACCCGTGTAAATAAAGGGAATCATCAAAATACATAAGGATTTAAAGTTTTTTTATCGGTACCCTTGACCCAGTTAGAAGTAACAAATAACAAGCTAGATAATTTAAAATGTGGGTTTATTAACAGATTTTTCCCTAATTTAAGCCAATAACTTCCTGCTGGGGTTGACAAAATGGCCAATAAGGAGTATAATAATATTTAAGTACCTATTATATTTATTGCCCTATTTGCAAGTCGTAAGAGCTAGTATCATCCCTCCTATTACTGGTTCGAACATCAAGTAAAGGTTTGTAGACGATTGTTTGCTACCTTTCACTTGCAGATGGGGTTATGAATATAAACAAAAAATCGCCAAGGCGGTTTTTTTTAATTTCCAATTTCCAATTTCCAATTTCCAATGAACGCATTTATTTTTTGGCTAACTATTGGAAACACATCAGCATATAATTTTGCCAACTCCTCATTATTAAAGTTTTGTAACACAAAAGCTTCAGTTGGGGGGAATTTTTTATCGGGGCGGTTTTCTACTCCGAGGCGGATGCGATGAAAATCTTTGGTGTCTATCATATCTATAATATTTTGTATACCGTTATGTCCGGCCGCGGAAGACGAGGTGGCGGCGCGGAGTTCGCCAAACGGCAAATCGACATCATCGTGAATCACCAACAGGTCAGTTGAATAATCTATTTTGTAAAAATCCCCAATGGCTTTTACCGCTGACCCGGACAGGTTCATAAAAGTTTGCGGTTTAACCAAGAAGACTTTTTGCGCGCCAAAATGCAATTCGCAAATTTGCGCTTGAAAACCACTTTGGCAGTTTATAGCCTGGATACCTTTCAAATAATTATCTATCGCCAAAAACCCCGCGTTGTGGCGGGTGTGTTCGTATTTTACCCCAGGATTACCTAAGCCGACTATAATTCTCATGTTTAGAATTATAACTTGCCTTGACAATTAGGTCAATTTTTGTTATATTATTTTGTCTTGCGTAAACCTTTGAAATTAGCGTTCTCGCTGGCAATTTTGGTAGCCGGAACGCTAATCTCATTGGAGATTGAGAATCGGCTTCGGGAACTTGTTCCCGTGGCTAATATCAACTTGCACATAAAAAAAGACCAAGGAGGTCTGTAATGAGCGCTACGAAAAGTGGTGTAACAGCGGACCAGCAACGAATTGCTACTGCAAAGAAGGCAATTGAACTCGCCGGCTTTATACTCTCCGACAAGGGAGTGTTTACGCCCGAAGTCCTGTTAGGACTTGACCAGCACTTTCAGGGAATCATAGACGGGTTCGGCATTAAAGTTAAAGTGATGAAGCCGAACACGCTCGCTACATTCCTGCAACTCGGCAAACACACTAAAGGCATCTTCAACCAACTGGCCAGCGAACTGAATTTCTGGACGTTGCTGGATCAGTTGGAGGAAACCTGCTTTCTCAACCCGCAGAACTTCGCCATCCTCCGGCCGTTTATCGCCGGATTGTACAAAAGCGAGGTCTCGCACTTTACGCCGCCTGCGGACTTCGCTTACCTGCCCGTGGAAGAAGCTGTCGCTGCCTACCGCAAGATCTTTGGGTCTTCGCTGAAAGCCGATACGTTTCTCAAGGCGGCCAAACAGGCCAAGGCTGGCGAAGGTACCGAAGGTATCCCGACCTGGCTGAAGCTCTCCGCTCTCGCCCGCTTGTTCGACATCAAGGGTGATCCACTTGCAGTAACCGACGAAGGCCGCGAAGCTTATGCGACAATCGTTGATCGCTTCATCCCCGAAGTCGGTAAGGCCTTCAAAAAGGCCTTCACCAAGAACTGCTTTAAGAACTGGCGGGAAGGCCAACTCTCGGCCAAGCACGTCATTCTCACTCCGGCGGGCATCATCACGTGGCAGAAATTGCACGGGACCACGGACGATGATTTCTGCTTTGCTCCCGCCGGTGCCAACGCGGGTTCCTCCTACTTGGGCCACTCGGTGCGATTGTCGCGGGTTAAGATCGTTCTGGCGGAAAACCAATTCCCTCAGGACTGCATCATGACCGGCGGTACCATTGCTACCCAACCCGAAAAGTTCGAGCATCTGGGTACGGATTGTCCAGCTAACGTTTACAGTCCGGGTCCCGATGGCAGGTTCGACAATTCGCTCTACTGGTACAGGAATGACGACAAGCTCCTCTTCGGCAACCGCTGGGCGGGCCATCCCGGTCACGACATCGGTTCTGCGTCCGGCTGTTTCTCGTAGCGAACCTTGGGACTTGGGGTCTTGAATCTATTTGTTTTAGATTTTCGATTCCCAAGTCCCTTTTATTGTCCTCTTAGGGTTCAATACCCCGTAGCTCTGCTACGTTGTCATTGCGAGTGCATCCGAAGCAATCTAATCCAAGGAAAAGATTGCTTCGTCGTCCGACTCCTCGCAATGACAGACTGCCGTTGATACCTCATCAGCTCTGCTACGAGGAACCTTTATTTTATAAAGGTTTTTTATTAATTCAATTTTTACGTTTTATCTTTTCCCTTTAACTTTAGAGTAATTGGGCTTCCCCAAAAACCTAAGTCCTTTATAATCGCGTTTTCCAAAAATTTGCGGAATTGGGTGGATATGGCGCCGGGATGGTTGACCAACAGCTCAAACAGCGGGGGATTGGTATCCAACTGGCGCAAGGCCAGCACTTTAGGAGGCTTTTGGTCGCGCAGTAACTTGGGTGAATTTATTTTGAGTTTTTTGGCCAAGAACGTTTTTAAAGTTTCGTCATCAATTATTTTATGGCGGTCTTCAAAAATCTTTTTTATGGCGGAGAGCGCTTCTTCCAAGCCTTCGCCGGTGGTGGCGGAGACAAAGAACGCCGGGCACATCCACAAAAAGGAGAAGTGGTGGGAAATATAATCGCGCAAAGTTTGGTATTGGTCATCGCTTTTACCGCGGCTGTCCCAGTTGCCGCCTTTTTTGCCGCGGTTGTCTTTGGTGTACATATCCATCTTGTTGACCAAAATTATACAGCCTTTGTCCATGGCAAAAATTTCATTAGCCACGCGCTGATCTTGCTTGGTAATTTCTTCGTTGGCATCAATCACAAAAAAACAAATGTCCGAGCGACGAATAGCTTTAAAAGTTTGGAAGCCGGCAAAAATATCCGGCCGGGCTTGGCGATGTTCTTTTTTCTTTAAGCCCGCGGTGTCAATAAAGGTATAATCTACCCCGTCAATTTGGATTTCGCTATCAATGGCCGTGCGGGTAGTGCCGGGAATGGGGGAAACCACCACGCGTTCTTCTTTTAAGATGGCGTTAAAAATACTGCTTTTGCCGACGTTCGGCTTGCCGACAATAGATACGGCAATCGGCATGGGGGTGGGATTGTCTAATTTTTTATCTTCAGATTCTGCCGGGCAAGCTTTGGCCGCGGCTTCCACCACAAAATCCAGCATATCGCCCATGCCTAAACCGCTAATGGAGGAAACGGCAAAAATTGGTTTTATGCCTAAGCGGGAAAACGCGCCGACTTTTTCGTCGCGGGTTTTAGGGGAGTCCAGTTTGTTAACCACCAACAGCATTGGTTTTTTGCTGCCACGGAATTTTTTTAACGCTTGTTTGTTGACCGCGCCGGCCGGTTCTTTGCCGTCGGCCACAAATAATACCACGTCGGCTTGTTCAACGGCAATGTCAATTTGTTTAAGCAGGCTAAGCTCTAATTCCGGGTTTTCATCTTCAGCCAGTCCGGCTGTATCAACCAAAGTAAAATCCACCCCGTTCCAAGAGGTGTCAACGTATTGGCGGTCGCGGGTGGTGCCGGCGAGTTCGGAAGTTATGGCCGTTTGCCGCCCCGAAATTTTGTTTAGTAGTGTAGATTTTCCGGC
>CAYIHW010000037.1:0-1386 GCA_964363335.1 uncultured Candidatus Saccharibacteria bacterium | reverse complement strand
GCGTTTTTGGGGTTAACCTGGTAGAAAATATTTTTACTCAATGGCTCTCCTTTATAACTCAATTCCCACACTGTCAGACCAACTTCTTTAAGTTTTTGGTCGGCCTTTTGGTAAGTTGTTCGGTCGCCGGAAGAAGTGCTAAGCCAGATTACGCTTTTTTCTTCCACCATTTTTCCCAGGGAAAATACATTTTTGAAAAAGTTTTTAATGTCAGTTTCACTTTTTCCTTCGCAAGGAACCAAAACATAGGCTCCGGTATCTTCCATAATTTTTGGACAGACCAGAGAAGTGGAAGGGTCAAGACTTAAAGAAATAAAAGAATTTACATTGGTCTCTTTTATTAGGTTAAATAAGTGAAAAATTCCTCCGGGGGTAATATTGGTATGAAAGTGATTGGCAAAAGTGCTGAGTAGGGAATTGATTGTGCCGGCGTTGGAAATTAAATTTAAGCTGAGCACCTTAGCTTTAAAGGCGGAAATAATTTTTTGCTGGCGGGTGGAGCGGGAAAAGTCCGAGCCTTCCGGTCCGGCCGCATGGCGGGAGCGGGCGAATTGTAATGCCCGCGTACTGTTCATATTTTCAGATCCTTCAGTAAAAGTAACAGGAGCTAAATATCCCAGGCTACTGTCAGGGTAGCTGTAGTCGGTAAAGGTGCGGTCAATTTGGACATCTACGCCGCCGACTTGGTCAATGGCTTTTTCAAAACCGGCAAAATCAATAACAGCAAAGTAGGGTATTTTGAGCCCCGATAATTTTTCTACCGCTTCTCGGGCCCATTTGCCCCCTTCATTCCAATCTTTGCGCAGGTTGTAGCCTTCCGCAAAAGCGGAGTTAATTTTTCGGTTGCCGAAATTTCGCGGCAAGGTGGTTAAATAATCCCGCGGAATGGACACCAGCGAAACTTGGCCAAGGTCGGGGCGGATTTCCGCCAAAATCATAGTGTCGGAAAGGTACGGCCCGTCATGGCCTTCGCCGCCAATACCCAACAGGAGGACATTAATTTGCCCTAAATCTTCGCCAACCAGTTTAGCGTTGTCTCCACCACCGCGGATAAAGTCTCTAACCTTTTCAAAAAAAGTGGTTTTGGTGCCAATAAAAATTTTGTCCGAAAGGTTCGCGGCGCGCAAAGTAATCGCACCGAGCAGTACCAAAATAATCAAGCCAATAACAACCAAGGTTTTTTTAAAAAAAGATTTTTTCCCGTGCTTGCTGCGAGCGGTGAGAAAATTTAGTTTGACAGCCGGGTTAATGTCTTTAGCTGGCTCGTGGGGGGAGGAAGAGATTGTGACTTTTGGCGATATTTTTAGATGGTGCCTTGAATTGATAGAATCAAAGGTTTTTTCGCCAGGAGATAGGGGCTTGTCGTTTAGTCTAAAGTCATTCATA
>CAYIHW010000036.1:0-11205 GCA_964363335.1 uncultured Candidatus Saccharibacteria bacterium | reverse complement strand
CGCCGCCGTGCTTGCTAGCTCCCGAAGTGAGTTGTCGTTTGGTTCAGTCAGGTACACATCAAAAGCATGTACCAATTTGTGAAAGATTCCCTCTTCCGAATTTTGCATAGACTAACTATAAATCAATACCCCATTTTTAGCAAAACCTGTCAAAAAGTTTTTTTTATGGTACAATAAATCATGTTTAATAATCGAAAATTGGTTAATAAAATAATGGCTGTGGTAATGATTCTGGTCGTGGTCAGTATGGTTGTTTCTTTGTTTGCCGCGGCTTTTATTCAATAGACTTGTTGCTTAATAATTTTTTGAAACAAAATATGATATTTCAGACAAAACCGCAGTTTATAAATTTTGATGTTTAACCATAGTTAAGCGGAGAAATTTTTAACAAGGTTTTGGCGAAAGAGCGTATTTTGGGCGAAAAATTATTAAGCAACAAGTCTAATAGTAAACCCAATGTTTAAATTTGACCTACTGGACAATGAACACCCGGTGGCGCTCTATCGCCAAGCTGAAGCCGTGTTAATTAAACCGGCGCTGTTAATTTTCGTTTTTATATATTTTCCTTGGTTCTTTTTGCTAAAGTACGAAATAGCCGGAACCTATGTGCGATTATTGCTTTTTTGGACCATCCTGGTAGCCCTTTATACTATAAACAAGTACGTTTTATGGCTCATTAATTGCTACGTGGTCACCAATAAACGCTTAGTAATTTTAAAATACAAAAGCTTGTTCAATAAAGCTGTCCTGGAAAGCCCGATTGATAGAATTTTAAACGTTAGCTTTACCGCCCATGGGGTTTTACCGGTTCTATTTGGTTTTGGCGATGTCCAGGTGCAAGTGGCTGGACTTACTGAACCGATGGTATTTAAAAATGTCAGCAAGCCGGCGGAAGTAAAAGATTTCCTGTGGAAGACGCACTCACAAAACGAAAAGCCACACAAACATTATGTTGAATAAACATAAACTATCGTCAAAAACAGCAATTTTTGGCCTAATAATCCTGGCCGGATTTTTAGGAGTACAGGAATACAAACAATTATCGAATCAAAAAAAAATTGAAACGCAAAAAAAGAACCTGCAAGATCAAGCCGATGCCTTATCAAAGAAAAATAACGACCTCAGCGAATCATTACAAAAATTAAATTCGCTGAATTTTAAAGAAAAAGTTGCTCGTCAACAATTAAATTTAAAAAAGGACGGAGAAACGGTTTATAGTTTTGCTGATGCGTCAATTTCCAATCAATCATCCGGTAACTCATTAGCTAAACAAAGCAATTTTATTAAATGGTGGCGTTATTTTTTTGCTAATTAAATGAAACGCGCTTCTATAAAAACTATAAAAATAGCGGGCCTGGTAGTAATTATTACTGTTGGGATTTTAGGTCTGTTCGCGATTTGGTTGTACACCGGACAGCTTACTGAATCAAAGATTAAAATTTTTACCAAATTGCCTCTTCCCATAGCTTCGGTTAATGGCAGGTTCATTTATCTACCAAGCTACACTTTGCGCTGGCAAGCTTACCAACTGCTGTCCCAAAACAAGCTAACCATTCAAAGCCCGGAAACAGCAAAAACTGCTATATTTGAACAAATAGTCAAGGATCAAGAAATGACCCAAATAGCCTTACAACACGGCATCTATATAGATGCTCGTGAATTGGAAACGGAATATTCGGCGCAAACCATGGGGGAATCGGAAAATAATTTTCTTCAAAGTTTAGAAGTCTACGGTTTAAGCAAAAACTCCTACGAACAATATGTTATTAAACCCCAACTTTTCAAAATTAAAATGCTAACGTGGTTTAATTCCCAAGCGGATTTAAATCCAAACCAGTCTTCTTTAGCAAATAATTTAACCGGGCAAATTAAAGCCGGCCAAGATATGTCTGTTTTAGCTAAGCAATTTAGCCAAGAGGATACAGGAAAAATTGTAGGCGGTGATATGGGATTCATAGACCCAACCGAACTGCTTTTGGAAATGCGGGAACCAATCTACTCCATGAATGCGGGAGAAGTTAAAATTATCCCGAGTCGAGCGGGAATAAACATAATTAAATTGGAAGAAAAACAATCTAACAAATTTCACTTAAGGCAAATATTTTTATTACCGGAAAATTTTCAAGCTTGGTTGGAAGCCCAAACAAAAAACTTTAAAATTTATAAACTAATTAATTTTTAATATGCACCAAGAAATAATTGACTACATCGGCCAGGCGCAAAAGCACGGCCTCACCGATTTTGAAATAAAACAGAATCTCCTTAGCGCCGGTTGGGAAGCCCCCGGTGTGGAAGAAAGTTTTGTGTTTGCTAAAGCCGCGGAAAGCAAGCCGCAAGCGCTTGGCGCCATGGACACTCCGGTCAGGGTTTCGCAAAATTTCGCGGCAAATTTCCCCTCGGCCGTAAAATCACCGGGCAAGCCGCTGGGAATTTCAAATCCAAATGCTAACATAACAATTAGCGAACAGCACTTTGCTCCTGGCAGCGGCTCGGGGTTTAAAAAATCCACGATTATAATATTAGCCGTCTTACTTTTGTTAAGCATCGGCGGGGTTGCTTTTGGCTATTACCAATACATTTACACCACCCCGGAAAAAGTTTTAGCTAAATTTTTTGCCGGCTACGCGAACTCCAAAACAGAAACTGTAAAAACTAATGTCTTGCTAAGTTATTCCGACAAAAATGCCACTGGGGATGCAACGGCTCCACAAGAATTTACTTTAGGGTTGAACACGGATGGCTATTTTGACAACCGTGACGCAAAAAATACCAAAGCCGACGCAAACGTTAAATTATCTTTTAAATCTGGCGGCACTGAAGGCAGTATGCAATTGCAGTATATGAATTTTGCCAAAGTATATTTTATTAACATGGCTAACATTCCCCAACTCAAAGGAATGTTCGGAGACAAAGAAGTATCCTGGATAAAATTTGATCTTGAGGAACTGGAAAAATACGCCAGAGAACAAATTCCGGCTAGCGCAAGCTCCACTAATGCTTTTACATATAATCAAGAACTCCGGAAAAAACTGAATGACATTTGGAATAATGCGAAAATTTTGACTCCGGGTAAAGTTTTGGCCAAAGAAAATCTGAATGGAACTGCAGTCTTCAGGCTTGAGCCCGAGGTTGATTATGCCAAACTGGAAAAAGCAGTTATGGATTCTATAGACCTTATCCAAAGTTTTCAAGCTGAATCTGACCTAAAACTTAGCGACCAACAAAGATCAGCGATCTCAGTATTGATTAAAAAATTTAAGGTAAAGGAATTCAAAATTTGGGTTGGTCAAAAAGACTCAAAACTCTACCAAATCAAAGCGGTATTTGCAGCCCCATCGGTTAAAGATTTTTCCGAATCAACTATTTCAGATATTACACCTGGCATGGGTTCTGCTAAAGCCAAAAGTAGAGATGCTAAACGTGTATCTGATATAAGGCAACTTGCAAGTGTTATGGAATTATATTATAACGATTTTGGAGGTTACCCTCAAAGCGAAAATGGAATTGCTCAAGGAATTTCTCCTACATTCATTGGATCTTTTCCGGTTGCCCCGACACCGTTAGATGGAACATGTACCAACTACTACAATTCATATTGGTACACACCTGAAGGGAAAGCAACTATAATTAAAGGCGTTACTGTTTACCCAAGCTACTCAATTACCTTTTGTCTGGGAGACAAAACTTCTAGTTATGCCCCGGGGATCGCTAAATTGACCCCAGAAGGGATAAAGGATGCGATAGCTTGCCCATCAACCCCGGAAAATTGTGTTGGCCAAAATACAAACCAACCTGAAGATATTGCATCAGGCTTTGACAAAATGACATTTGGTGCAGACATCTCATTTGAAGCCACTTTTAAGGACTACGGTGTGGTAAAAGATATTAAAGAACCGGAAAATGCTATTGATTTAATACAATTATTTAAAGGCGCGTTTGGACAATTTGATGTAGCTTCAGCTGATTCTAAAAGACTGTCAGATGTGAGACAAATTTCCGCTGCTTTAGAATTATATTTTGACTCTAATAAGAGTTACCCGGAAAATTTAAACCTAATTGTCCCAAAATTTGCTGCCACTGTGCCAACTGCCCCAACACCAGCTGAAGGTTCTTGTTCGGAGCAGGATAACTCCTATGCATACTATTTTAAAGATTCTAATAATTATGAATTAACTTTCTGTCTTGGCTCATCGGTCGGTGGCTATTCAGCAGGGAAACATAAATTAACTTTCGCAGGGATACAATAAAATAAATGTTAAATACTCAATACCGAACTTGGATTGAAATTTCAAAGAGTGCGATTAAAAATAATTACAATATTTTTCGCAACCTAATAAAGCCGGAAGTCCAACTTATGGCTGTCGTTAAATCTAATGCTTACGGTCATGAGCTTTTGAGTTTTTCTAAATATGTAAGTACTCTTGGCGCGGACTGGTTAGGCGTGGATTCCATTACCGAGGCTAAAAGCCTGCGGGAGGCAGGTGTTAAAAAACCAATCTTGGTATTGGGTTACACTCTGCCAATCCATTTCGGCCTAGCTTCTACAAATAATATTTCTCTAACTATCTCGAGTTTTGCTAATTTGGAAGCCCTAACCAAATCGAAAAAGAAAATCTCGGTGCATATTAAATTCGACACAGGCATGCATCGCCAAGGTTTTTTCCCGGAAGATGCTAAAAAGGTTTGTGATTTTTTTAAAAAATCTAGCTCGATAAATCTACAAGGAACCTACACACATTTTGCCGGCGCCAAAAAACCGGACTCACACCAAGAAACCGAAAAACAAATTGTAAAATTTAAGCAGGCCGTTAATACTCTTAAAGAGCAAGGGTTCAAGCCCATTGTCCATGCTTCAGCTACCGCCGGAACATTAAATTATCCGGAAGCGCATTTTGATTTGGTGAGAATTGGCATTGGCATGTACGGTTTGTGGCCTTCGCCGGAAACCGAGAAAGCCTATAAAAATAAATTAAAACTTACACCTGCGCTTACTTGGAAAACTATCATCAGCGAACTAAAATGGGTTGAAAAAGGCGAGAAAGTAGGCTATGATTACACGGAAACCTTGCAAAAAAAGTCTTTATTGGCAGTCTTACCGGTTGGTTATTGGCACGGCTACTGGCGGGCTTTTTCTTCCAAAGCGTTCGTTCTAATTGGCGGCAAGCGCTGTAAAATTATTGGCAGGGTGGCTATGGATATGATTGTCGTTGATATAACATACATTAAAGGCGTTAAAGTAGGGGACGAAGCTGTCTTAATTGGCAAGCAGGGACAAGAAGAAATTTCTTCGGTGGGATTAGCCCGTCTGGCTGGTACCACTAACTATGAAATTGTCACCAAGCTCAACCCGCTGATAAAAAAAATCTATATTTGATTCTACTGTATTACTTTCTTGTAATACAGTGAAAGGCCTAACATTTTTTACTATCATTTGCCGGCTTAGCTCATCTGGTAGAGCAGCGGTATCGTAAACCGCAGGTGGTCGGTTCAAGTCCGACAGCCGGCTCCATATTTAACGGGCTGAATAAACCATAGGTTATCGGTTCAAGCTTGCCCCGTAGTGATTCGAGTGCATCCGAGAATCTACTATCGGGGTCCGACAGCCGGCTTCAGACTTCTCCGCCTCGGGCGGATTCGTCTGGCTTACGCCAACAGAAGACTTGTCGAAGCTTGGAAATTATTAACTATAGATGCACCAGCGAAGTCTGCGCGCCGAAATCTTATGAAGGCGGGCTGACAAAAAATTCATTATGATACCAAAATCAGCAAAAAAAGTATTTACAGGTTTGATTTTTAACGTTTTTCAATGGCCACAAAAAATGTTTGATGGTTCTACTGCTACTTTTGAACGGGTTATTAGGCAAAACACTGTTGTAATTATTCCAATCATGGACGGCAAAGTTGTCACAGTTAAACAAAAACAACCGGGAACAGATTGGTATTACGATTTGCCCAGCGGACGCATGGATAAAAAAGGGGAGGTCCCAAAAAACGCGGCATTAAGAGAGCTACTGGAAGAAACAGGATTAAAACCTAAAACTCTTAAACTTTGGAAGACATACAGCCCAAGCGGAAAAGTAATTCAAAAAGTTTATTTTTTTATTGCCCGCGATTGTGTTAAAGTAGCCAAGCAAAAATTGGATCCGGGAGAAAAAATAGAGCCGGCTTATAAAACTTTTGACCAATTTTTAGAACTCTCAGATCACCCGCGTTGTTTTTTTGGCCCGTTAATGATAGACGTACTACTGGCTAGAATTCACCCAGAAAACCGTCAATATTTAGAAAAATCTTTTTTTGACGCCTGGCAACAACCCCCTAAAATGCCCAAAAAAGGGCCAAAGAGCAATTGGTAATTCACCTTACGCACTTCTTGAAGGCGGTCTTCCGTCACGGATGATGATTGTTTTTGAAAAGTTGATAATATTCAATGGTTTATGTTACTTTTACAGACTATTGAACCGGAAGACCGCCTTCAAGTCCCAAATCATAACGCTTTGTCAAGGCTCCACAAAATGGCCAGTCTTGACTAAAGTGCCCATTTTATATATTATAAACGCGCTAACTGGGGTTACTATCAAATGCAAAATTCTCCAAACGAACCTAAAAAAACTCAAGAAATAAGCAAGCAATGGCGCGCCGGCATGCTATTAATAGAAGCCGGAACCGAATTTGCCGTGATGATTGGCCTGCCATTAATTGGGTTTATTTATTTAGGAAGATGGCTTGATACTAAGTATCAACACCGTTTTTTTGTTGTTATTGGAATTTTTATGGCTCTCACTTTAAGTTCCTTTATGATTTATAAGAAAATTAAGCAGATTAAAGATTTGTTAAAATAATGCTATTTATACCGCCCCTTAAAGCTGAAATATTGTACGAGGTTTCCGGCTGGCCAATAACCAATTCCCTGGTTAATGCAGTTTTAGTTACTGTTTTGTTGGCGGTATTTGCTTACTTTTTAAACTTAGGGATAAAAAAATATTATTCCAAAAACAAGGCGCCAAAAGGAGTACTTAATTTTTTTGAAGCGATTTTGGAATTTTTGCTGGGTTACATTGACGGAGTGACTAAAAATCGGAAAAATAGCTTAAAATTTCTTCCCATTGTGGGGGGGCTGTTTTTGTTTATTCTTATTTCCAACTGGATAGGCCTGCTTCCGGGCACCGGTTCCATTGGTTTTTGGCACGGCGAAGAATTAGTCCCGCTATTTAGACCGGCCAACGCAGATTTAAACTTAACCTTGTCCATGGCCGTAGTCGCTGTAGTAATCTCCCACTTTTTTGGCATATTCACCATTGGCTTTTTTAAGTACGCTAACAAATTTATTAAATTGGGCGACTTGTACAGGGCCGCGAAAAGTTTGAATCCGATTAAAATGATGGTAGCGGTTATTGAATTCTTTGTCGGCCTTATTGAGGTGTTTTCCGAAGTGGCAAAAATGGTTTCCTTGTCTTTACGTTTATTCGGCAATATTTTTGCCGGCGAAGTTTTACTTACTGTTATTGGCTCACTGATTGCCGGTTATGGCGCGTTTATTATTCCTTTGCCTTTTATGGCTTTGGAAATAATTGTCGGCGTCGTGCAAGCAACCGTATTTTCCATGTTAACTCTGGTTTATTTAACCATAGCCACCACTCCAATTGCGGATCACGGCCATGACGAGCACAAAACGGCAACTACGGCTGATGAGGCGTCAGTCGTTTAAAAATGATGGATTGCTTGCCAGGGATTATGCATAATTCATAATTCCTGATTCATAATTCATCTTTCACTACCCAGGCGACGTTAAACAAAAATAATAACATTGTCGACCTAAGGGCTTGTCAAAAAATAAACTTTCCAATTTCATCTCATCTTTACTCCGTCTTGGCCTGAAAAAACCTTCACAATAGCTTGCTATTCCTCAGTTTTTATTCAGTCCAATCCGGCGCAAACCTGAGCGAACTTGTAAACTTTATTTATTTCCAAGTCCTAAAGTGAAACAAGAAAGGTAAATAGTATGGAAGCAGAATCAATGAAACTTTTAGCAAAAGCCCTGACCATCGCCATTGGTGGTATTGCTCCGGCCTTTGCCATTGGTAAAATTGCCAGCAAGGCTATGGAAAGCATTGGCCGAAACCCAGAGAGCACAGACAAATTGTTCGTTCCAATGTTGCTCGGTATGGCTTTCGCTGAAGCTATCGCCATTTACGCTTTGGTTGTCACCTTCACTTTATAATCGAGTGATTTTAGATTTATTGATTAAGATATTAATCAATAAATCGACTAATTATTTAATTTGATACTTAAACCTATGATTGATTTTCATCACCTCTCCCAAATTTTAATTCCAGTTGCTCATGCAGCCGAAAGTGCAGCCGCCAGTGAAGGCGGAGCGGCCGTATTGGGCATTAATTTAAAGTTATTCATTGCTCAATTAGTTAACTTTGCCGTGGTCTTGGGAATTTTGTGGAAATTTGTGTTCACTCCTGTGGCCAATAAACTGCAGGAACGCACAGACAAAATAGAAAAGGCTATGAAAGATGCCACCGGCACGGAAAAAGAAAAACAAGAATTTGCCGTTTGGAAACAGCAGGAAATGACCAAGGCCAGAACCGAAGCCGGTGGGATTATTAGCCTGGCGCAAACTGAGGCCGGAAAAGTTAAAGAAGACATTTTAAAACAAGCCAAGGACGAACAACTAAAGCTTGTAGAGCAGAGTAAGAAACAAATTGAGCAAGAAAAAGCCCAAGCCTTGCAATCCGCCAAATCCGAACTGGCAGATATTATTACCACAGCAACGGAAAAGATATTACGAGAAAAGCTGACGGGTGATAAAGATAAAAAATTAATAACAGATAGTTTAAAAAATATTTAATTTAACTAGCTTTACTAACTACTAATTCTTACGAATATACTAATCGGGAATTGACGCATTCGTATATTGGTATTGATTAGTAGTTAGTAAAGACAGACCTATGAAATTTTCATCTCAACAATACGCAGTAGCTCTGTACGACGCGGTCCACGAAACAAGCCCCAAGGACCACGATGTGGTTTTGGATAATTTTGTAAAAATTCTGGCGCAAAACGGCGAACTTTCAAAACATCAGGAAATTGAGAAAGAATATCATTTACTGGAAATGAAAGAAAAGGGGATTAGCAGTGTGGAAGTTACGGTAGCCAAAGACATAGAAATAAACTCCGCACTAATAAATCAACTCAACGAAATTATCGGCAATAAAGTTGAAATAAAGAAAAAAGTTGACGAGGGTATTGTCGGCGGAGTAATTGTCAGGGTTGATGATATGCTAATAGACGCCAGCATAAAGACTCAGTTAGAAAACTTAAATTCCCAATTAAAATCATAAATCATAAATACATCTATTAAAAATTTAGCTGTCGTCCTGAGCGAAGCGAAGGATCCCTTAAAAAAGAGATTCCTCACTGCGTTCGGAATGGCAAAAAGACATTAATCAAAAAATTATATGGCTCAAAACATTGTTGAACAACTTAAAAATAAGATTGCAAATTTCTCGACCGATGTAAAAGTCGAAAAAGTCGGCACCGTATTAGAAGTCGGCGACGGCGTTGCCCGCGTGTCCGGTCTTTCTCAGGTCGCCAGCATGGAAATGTTGGACTTTGGCAATAATGTAACGGGCGTAGCCTTAAACCTGGAAGAAAATTTAATTGGCAGCATTATTTTGGGTGATTACCTCGGTATTAAAGTCGGAGATACCGTCCGTAGCACTGGCAAAATTTTGTCTGTTCCGGTCGGCGAAGCGCTTATTGGCAGAACTGTTGGCGCGCTTGGTGACCCCAAAGACGGTAAAGGCGCTATTTCTGCCAAAGCCTTCTACCCGGTTGAAAAAATCGCTCCCGGCGTAATTACGCGACAAAGCGTAAAAGAGCCGGTACAGACCGGAATTAAAGCTATAGATGCCCTTATCCCTATTGGTCGTGGTCAACGCGAACTGATTATTGGTGACAGACAAACCGGTAAAACCGCAGTGGCTGTAGACACCATCATCAACCAAAAAGGCCAGAATATGATCTGTATTTATGTTGCCATTGGCCAAAAAGAAAGCAAGGTTGCCAAAATTGTGGCGGAACTGGAAAAAAATGGCGCTATGGAATTTACCATTGTGGTTTCCGCTTCGGCTTCCGAGCCAGCCGCTCTTTCTTACATTGCTCCTTACGCCGCCACTTCCATGGGTGAATATTTTATGGACCAAGGAAAAGATGTCTTGGTGGTTTATGATGATTTGTCCAAACAAGCCGTAGCTTACCGTGAAATTTCTTTGCTCTTAAGACGCCCACCGGGCCGCGAAGCTTATCCGGGAGATGTCTTTTATTTACACTCTCGCTTACTGGAACGCGCGGCAAAACTGAACCCGGATTTTGGCGGCGGGTCTTTAACCGCGTTGCCGATTATTGAAACTCAGGCCGGTGATATTTCCGCTTACATCCCGACCAACGTGATTTCCATTACCGACGGACAAATCTTTTTGGAAACCGACTTGTTCTATAAAGGTATTCGTCCGGCGTTGAACATTGGCATCTCCGTGTCGCGCGTCGGCAGTAGCGCCCAAACCAAAGCCATGAAGAAAGTGGCCGGCAAATTAAAATTGCAATTGGCGCAGTTTAGAGAAATGGAAGCCTTTGCCCAATTCGGTTCCGATTTGGACGAAACCACTAAGCGCACTTTAGAGCTTGGGAAAAGAATGACCGAAATTTTAAAACAGCCTCAGTACCAGCCGTACTCTTTGGAAAAGCAGGTTACTATTATGTACGCGGTGAACAATGGACTGTTTAACGAAATCCCGGTAGAAAAAATGCCGGAAACCGAAAAAGCTTTTCACAAATATATGGAAGTTCAAGGTAAAGATGTCCTAAAAGCGATTCGTGATACAAAAGAGTTGACCGAAGACACGGAAAATAAACTTAAAGAAGCGATTAGTAACTTTTTGCAAACAACTAAATAGTAGCAAGTAGGCGGTATCATGTATTAAGCCTGATACTTACTACTTACTACTTACTACTAAATCATGCCCGGAATCAAGGAACTTAAAACCAGAATAAAGTCTATCCAAAGCACGCGAAAAATTACCCGCGCAATGCAGATGGTTAGTGCTGCCAAAATGCGCAAGGCCCAAAATGCGGCTCTTTCCAGTCGTACCTATTCCGATATGGCTTGGGGACTAATTCACAGCTTGGCGCAAAAAA
>CAYIHW010000035.1:0-11494 GCA_964363335.1 uncultured Candidatus Saccharibacteria bacterium | reverse complement strand
CAAATGAGACGAATCTACAAATGGCTACGAAGATGCAAATTCAACGTATTATATTTTCATTATTACCCTAAGTTTTGCAGGCTTGGCCCGCGGATTTTTTGCAAGTTCATCTTCCGAGGCTAACACCAGCTTTTTAGTTAATATCTTTCCTTTTGGAATTTCACCGCATAGACACTGGGAAAATTCCGGCGGGCACACACAGCCTTGTTCTAATTTTTTAAAAAATTGCTTGACCATCCGGTCTTCTAGGGAGTGAAAACTTACTACTACCAACCGACCACCTGTTTTTAACAAATCGAAGGCTTTGGGCAAAAATTCTTCCAAACTGCTTAATTCATGGTTGACTTCAATTCTTAAGGCTTGGAAAATTCTTCTGGCACTGTCATCCGCTTTATGTTTAACCGGCTTAGGCAGAGCGTCTTTTATAATTTCGTATAAATCTGTAGTATATTTTATTTCTTTAATCTTTAATCTAAAATCTATAATCTTTCTCGCTATTTGCCTGCTAAACTTTTCTTCCCCATATTCATTAAAAATTTTCTCTAATCTGTCCTGGTCATAACTATTTAAAATATATTTCGCGTCCAGCGGTTGGCTCTGGTCAAAGCGCATATCTAGCGGTTGGTCGGTTTGGAAGCTAATGCCGCGGCGTTCTAGCTCGTAGCTGGAAAGCCCTAAGTCCGCTACTATCCCATCCGGTGCGGGGAAATCGTGATGTTTTAAAATCTTATCTATATCCCGAAAATTCCCCTGTGCAATGTCCCAATTTGAAATTTGTAATTTGGATTTTGAAATTCGCGCCAACTCTATTGCATCGTTATCCAAATCGATTGACAATACGCTTCCATTTTTTCCTACCTTGTTGATTATGGCGCGGCTGTATCCTCCGCCTCCCAAAGTCGCGTCAACAAAATTCTGCCCCTGCTGGGGCCCCAAATATTCCAAAACTTCATTTAACAATACTGGTATATGAACGTATTCCAAGTCTTATATGTTAAATCTTATATTTCTAAACTCCCAAACTTCCCAACTGCTCCGCAATTTCATTGCTGGCTGCTTCAGTTTGCGCTTTGTAAGCGGTCCATAATTCCTCGCTCCAAATTTCAATACGGTTATACAGTCCGGCCACCACCACTTTCTTGTTAATTTTGGCAAAATCTTTTAAATACCCCGGCAAAATAATTCTCCCCTGCTTGTCAATTTCGCAATCCATAGCGCCGGCCAGCATATGCCGGGAAAAAGCGCGGTTATTGGCAGTAGCAATTGGGAGACTAGCCAACTTTTCTCCGAGCTTTTTCCATTCATTAACCGGATACAAGAATAAAGAACTGTCCAAACCTCTGGTAACCACAATTTTAGACTTTAAGAGCGACCTGAACTTAACAGGAATAGAAATTCTGCCCTTCTCGTCTAATGTTGCTTGATATTCACCGATAAACATAAGACCACTGATACGCTGATTAATAAAGATGTCGCTGATGAGCAAAATGGAAATGGGTTTATCTGTGTTATCCGCGGTAATCTGCGTATCTGTGGTATTTTGTCCACAAGGTTTACCACTTCTTCCCACTTACAACCACTTTTTACCATTACTTATATATTTTATACCACTAAAACCCATAAGTCAAAGGTGCAAGAAGTTGATAAATATAAAAAATACCTCTTATATAAGAGGTATTTTAATACTTTTCTAATTAACTTATTCTTTCAACTAAAAACTATCCACAGCTACCTGAAAAAATTTCCCTGTTGAAAAAACATTCTATTATTTCACCATAAAATTTTACCTTTAGCAAATCTTTGCTATTTTGTCAGCTGGTAAGCCGCTATACCAAAGGCCACGGAGACGTTTAGGCTTTCTTTTTTGCCTAGCATGGGGATTTCTACTACGTTATCGCACAATTTTAGCAGTTTCTTATTTATTCCCGGGCCTTCTTCTCCAAGCAACAAGGCTAGTGGAAACATGGGTCTAAATTTATTAATATTTTCCGCTTTCACATTATTTTCCAGCCCAAGAATTTTAATATTTTGTGATTTTAGCTCTTTAATCAATCTCGTAACCGATGCTTTATGCTCCCACGCAACCCAATTTTCCGCGCCAATAGCGCTTTTGGCAATTTTATTTTTATGCACCGGATTAGCCGGCGTACCGGTATAGCCGGTTAAATAAATTTTGGCAATACCAAAAGCGTCGGCCGTGCGAAAGACCGAGCCGACGTTTAACAGCGAACGCATATTATGAGCAATAACGTAAAATTCTTTTCGTTTACTAATTCTGGGCATTGGGAATTACACTAACAAGTTCAAATTAACATCTACATTCAATTCCCTTTTCATTTCCCCCTCTAACTTCAAAACAAAAATTTCCGCGGTGGCAGAAACAACTGCCTTAAATACATGCCCGCCGAGTACTGTAAAATCGGTTCTAGAAAATACCCCGTGAGCATGGATAAACGGAACCCCGTCTTTCAATGCGCCATTACCGATCAAAGATAAAATTTCCAATTCTTCAAAAAAAGGTTTTTTTCTATAATCTTTTAAATGTGTATTAAAATAACCCAACTCAATTGAGGCGCAAGAACCTATGCCAGAAATTGAGCAAGCGCTAATTTTCTGGTCTTTTAATAATTGAGTTGTGCCGGCAATAATATCTTCGCCTGCGTCAAAGCGCAAAATATACCGCCGGTTGTCTTGGAGAACTAGTTTCATATGCCGCTAATTTATTGCTGATTTGCACGCTGATGTTCCGCTGAACGCTATTGTCTGCGTTAATTCAGCGTACCTATCAGCGTCTACTCAGCGGTTCTATGCCAGCTTTACGCTTCTAGCTAAAACATCTTTAACTTTTTGAATAATATCATCTACGGACTGATCGCTTTTAAGCAAGTAATCCACAGCTCCGGCTTCCACAATTTTGCTAATAGTTTCCACATCGCCAATATTGGTCAGTACCACTACCGGCATGCTGGCGGTCGCAGGGTTAGCCTTAATCTCCCAAAGAACCGAGATGCCGTCCAATTTGGGCATCATAATGTCCAATAAAACCAGGTCAGGAGTAATTTCCTTGGCTTTAGCCACGGCCTCTTCACCATCATAGGCCGGCGTCGGGTCATAGCCCGCTGCCTTTAAGGCATCACACAGGGAACCGGAAATCAACTTATCGTCTTCCGCTACTAATATTTTTATCATAAATTTAGTTTTTTATCTTATTAGACTTGTTGCTTAATAATTTTCCGCCCAAAATATGCTCTTTCGCCAAAACCTTGTTAAAAATTTCTCCGCTTAACTATGGTTAAACATCAAAATTTATAAACTGCGGTTATGTCTGAAATATCATATTTTGCTTCAAAAAATTATTAAGCAACAAGTCTATTTCTTTAATTATAATACTATTTTTTATTTATAGGCAAGGAGAAAGAAAAAGTTGACCCCATGCTCTCACCGGCGCTTTCCGCCCAAATTCTACCCCCATGAGCTTCCACAATTCCCTTACTAACCACCAAACCCAAACCCGTGCCTTTGCGCGCATGGTCGGAACCTTTCAGTTGCTTAAACTTGGAGAAGAGTTGGCTTAAATCTTCC
This sequence comes from uncultured Candidatus Saccharibacteria bacterium, assembly GCA_964363335.1. Classification (GTDB taxonomy): domain Bacteria; phylum Patescibacteriota; class Doudnabacteria; order UBA920; family UBA920; genus PALSA-1336. The sequence continues at coordinate 7,912 of CAYIHW010000035.1, read as the reverse complement.
CGAGAAACACCAATTCCCGAATCTTTTATGGATACGGCTACAATTTTTTCTTCAGCGTTCACATTTAGACTAATATCCAATTGCCCGCTGTCGGTATATTTAATGGAATTACTAATCAAATTTGATAGCACCTGGCCGATTCTTACCCGGTCAAATTTTAATAAATACTTTTCCGGCGTTATAACGTTAATGACCAAATGTTTTACTTCAGCTTGCGGGGTAAAGGCTTTGGCTTGGTCTTTTATTAGCCCCACCAAATCGTACTCCTGCGTATTTAATTCAAACTTGCCGGATTCAATTTTAGCCACGTCCAAAAGATCGTTAACAAGTTCCAGCATATTATTGGACGCGGTCTCAATAGTCACCGCGGTATCTTTTATCTTGGCCGGATCAACTCCGGACGCCAGCGACAAATTTTTAAGCAATGATTCCGAGGACCAGCGCACAGCCGTCAGCGGGGCGCGCAGTTCGTGAACCATCATAGCGGTAAATTCCTGCCGCAATTTTTCCAATGACTTTTCCGTGGTAATGTCGTGAAAAACTATGCTTACGCCTATCATCTCCCCTTGGCCATCCTTAACCGGCGAAGCCGTAAGTTCCAAGGCTTTATCTTTTAACAGCACTTCCGGCACGGCAATGGATTTATTTTCCGCAATCACCTGTTCAATTTTTGTTCTCACGTCCACCTTGCCGGCCAAACTGTCGACAATATCAAACATGGTTAACGGCTTATCGGAAACAATTTCGAGAATATTTTTAACAGCCGGGTTATATACCGTTAGCTGATGGTTTAAGTCCACGGTAATCACGCCGTCCGCCAAAGAATAAATTACCCCCGCCAGCTTGCCTTTTTCGCTTTCCAACACCTCCTGCAATTTAGAAACAGCCGTATCCGCCTGGTTGGTAATAGTATATAAAATAGAAGCCTGATCTTCGCCGTAGCGTCCTTTATCCTTGGAAGCGACATTTATTAACCCTACCAACTTTTGAGAAATGACCACCGGCAGGTTAAAAAAAGATTCCACGCTGGCTTTTAAATTATCATCCAAAATATTCCCGGTAATGCTCTCGTCCACGCTTTTAGGCTTAATTTGTTTATTTAAAATTGCCTCATAAGACATTAGCATCTTATGCTTCACTTCTTCTATAAAATCATGGTTTACCGTTTTTTCCACATGACATTTAAAAACCACTCGGCCGTCTTCGCCAAGCACCATATAAGAAACCGCGTCATACTCCAGTAGATTACCCAAAGAACTGGTAATAATATCTACAATCTTTGCCGTATCCAAAGAATAGCCGATGCGCTCTCCAATTTCTTTCAAAACTTGCGCCTGATAAACTTTCTGCTGCAATTCCAAAGACTGTCCGGCCGCCGCGCGTAAATATCTGCGTTCCCTGGTGGACGAATAAACATAGGCGACCACCGCGACCGCCAACATAATAAAATCTATAACTAAAAGGATGTTGATAAGCATTTTTGTTTTTCTCTACAAAATATTTTCGTATTTGATGGGACTGTTGCCGAATGGGCTTTTTGATTCAAGAGACGGGTTTGAGGAAAATTTTCAAAACAAATTTTGATGTTTACCTGAAAGGTAAGCGGATAAATTTTTTTGGGAATTTTACCAAACAAGCTCTTTTTGGGCAAAAATGACATTCGGCAACAGTCCCTTGATAGAGTTTATAAACCTTTTACGCTGGGATATTTTTCCAGCAAAGAATTTAAAGTCATTTGGGCAATTTGACCGGAAAGGCTCATATATTCATTGGCCACGCCTTTTAAGACCATTGGCGGGTTACCGTCCATATCCAAAACCGTGCCGTCATCGGCAATTTTTACGCCCGGCACCTTGCGCGCCTTGTCCAAAGCAATATTGGGACCCAAAACCACCATTTGCTTTTGGATTAAATCGGTAAGCATTTGTTTATACTCATCTTGCTCTAACATAATTACTCCTTCCTTAAAAAAATAGTTTTAAATTTATTTACCTATTTATTATACCATAAAATCTAAAAAACCCTAAAAACGAACGCCAAAGTTTTTAGTTGTCGTTCTAAATTTTTCATATTTCTCCCCCATACTTTGAATTACGAAACTGTCATTGCGAGGAGTGCATCCGACGCGGCAATCTAGATAAATAAGCCATAAACCCGGATTGCTTCGGATGCTACTGCAATGACAAACATGGGGAATCTTGAGTTTCGTAATTCAAAGCCCCATAGGCTAATTCGTGCGAATTAGCCTATGCTGTTCCTTGTTGATGATAATAATTCTAATACCCCCACCCAAACTCACCATGGTTGGTGATAAGTTTAAGCAGGACTAGCCCTGGTAATTTTAGGTTAATCTTCCCGCTCTGGTCTTTGCCGCTCAGTTTGGTCTTGTTGTTTTCAAACCGGGCTTTAACTTTAAATTTGTTGCCATTTTGAATTTTCTGCTCTAACTCTTTTAGCTGTTTGGCTCTGTTTAGTTCCCAATCAAAAGACAGGCTGGCGTTATTTAAGGACACGGGCTGACTGTTGTTGTAGCTTAAAGACAAAATAGTGGCTTTAAGTTCTTGCTTGCCATCTTTTTTAATGGTGTAAACAAGATTAATAATATTGCCCGCAGCATCGGTAGCCGTAACTGTGTTGGTTATGATATTTTTCTTGTTCTCATCATCATCCTTTCCCTTGTCATTGTTACTATCCCCGGGTTTGATGACAGCAGATGTGGTACTGGTGATAATTATAGTAGCGGTTGTATCCGAGGCAGTAAATTGCAGATTCCGGATAACGGGATCAAACTGAATAATTAGTTCCGGCGGGGTTTTGTCAATAACAAAATTTATCTCTTGTTCAAACTCATTATTGCCTGCTCTGTCGGTAGAGTAAAATTTAATTGTATGCGAGCCTTCTGTAGTTACTATAATTGGAGAAGAACTGGCGTAGACTTGATACTCTCCCCCGTCCAGACTATAGCTGGTCTTTAAAATTCCGGAAGTTTCACTTTCTTTTCCTTCTATAACTGGATCAATAGATGATAAAATAACAGTCGCATTGCTTCTGTAAAACCCCGGCTGACCTAATGTTCCTTCTATGGTGGAAGTGGACACCGGCGGGATTAGATCTTGGGACTCATTGGAGTTGAGGATGGAGGAGGGATGAATTGTAATTTGGGTACTTGTTGGGGTTTCTTGCAACAAAAGCGTAGTTTCGTTACTGCCACTACCTAAATTCACTTGGCCAGTTAAGGCTGAAGTTACCGGGAGATTGCTAAACACCTGAGTCTTTACAACATTGTCCCCTACAATAGTTTGATCATTAACAGTGAATGTACCATTGCCGGTGCCTTGTAATTTTATAGTGTAAGTTTGGCCTTCGTCTGTTGGGAGGAAAACGTATTTATGTTCCCCCCAGACTTCATAATCCGCTCCAGATATATCATTTTGTACTGAACCGTCTTCCGCCAGACCGGAAAAATTACCCGCTTGGTCGGTAATGGATATTGCAACCGGACTTTTAATTTTTATTACTCTGCCGTTAAGCTGGCATAATCCTTGATTTGAAACCAATTGATCATGAGTTATTATTTTATCCCCAACATTAAGACTGCTTCCGGCAAGCAAGTTTACAATTAGCTGCCGAGTACCATCCGCGCTTAGCATTTTGCCATGATCCGCTTTTGGGACAAAGTATGTTCGACTCGCGTCAGCCGGAATACTATTCGCGCTTTCAAAAGGAACCGTACCATCTCCGGAAACTAGCTTAGGGGCTTCAAAACTTGTTTGGGTATTTCCTAACAAAGACCTGCTTTTATATTCATACAAACTTCCTACTGTTCCACTTTTACATCCAACAACGTTATAGGCGTCTACACCAACAGTTCTTAAATCATAATTATCAAAACTTTGAGAATGAAGATCTTTAGCATTACTAACCGCCTGCAAATTCCCCGCAAAAATCTGTGTTAGTCTTTCATAAGCTTCCTCCAAACTTAAATCTTTTGACTGTGGAAATTTCATGGTACTGGGATCCCAATCCGCAAGATGATAAAAACTGCCTTTTGTTTGGTAATATACTTGAGACGGAGCCAAGTCGTAAACTACCGGCATATTTTGAGAAATCTTTTTCATTTCATCAGAATTTAATCCGGTTACCCCGAAATTATCCCCATCGATTAAAACTTTAAAAGCTTTTGGCACACCCAAATTAGGCACACCAACAAACAAAGCCTTATTAACATGATGGTCGGTGGGGTGGTCAATCACATATTTTTTCAACAACAACCCTCCGGTACTGTGGGCAATAACATCCACCTTGCCAGCTGATTTATCGGCGTCAGTTTGGGTTAAAATATAATCTATTTGGCCTTTAAGCTGTTCCACTGTTGTGCTTCCATTTTCAAATTTACCACTTACCCCATAACGCCAATCATACGGGAAGGTGAATAAATCTTTGCCTTCGATGTAGCCTTGAGAAATAAATTCGTTTATAAGTCCGTCTGTGTAATCAAATTTTTTAAAAGACCCTAACGGATTAATTTTACGGATGACTGATCTATAATTCAAATTTGAATTTTGTGGTAACAAATTACTCTCAAAGGATAAAACATCCAAAAAATTATCAGAAAAAGAAAATAATTTACTATACTCCAACCAAATTGGTTCATCACCCTGCCACAACTCAGTACCTAAAATCCCAGGCACAATCAGCACTGGTGTTTTAGCTACAATAAAATTTGGATCTTTGACCGGAACTATTGAGGTCCACACTCCTCTTTCAAAATAGCCATATATATTAGAAGCCCCATGTGGCCAATATGTTGAAAACTCCACAATCGGTTCTGAAAATGGCCCTGGAAATGCATGTGAATCGCCAAGCATTTCGCCGGTGTCTTCGTTGTAGGATTCAAATGAATACCACCCGGGAGAAACTTCAATTGCTTTAATAAGCACATGGCTAACACCAACGGGTATGCTGCCTTCCACCTGATCTGATCTAATCTTCTGACAGTCTACCGAATAATGGGCAAGCCTAAAATATGTTGAATAAAAATAAGGCATGGGAACCCAACCGTCAGGATTTAAGGAGATATGAAAACGAACCAGTCCATCTGGTCCGTAATCATAAGTTGGAATTGAAGTAAAAGGGGTATATTCAGAAAAGGCTCCACTGCCACAAATTACTGTTAAATTCTCAGATTTGGTTAAGAATGGTATAAATGAAAAGACTAAAATAAATAACAGAATGTAATATATTTTAAGTTTCATAATGCTATAAATTAATTATCTAGCTAAAAAAATTGTCTAGTGAATTGTATAAATACGTGGCAAGCATTAAATAAGCGACTAGTAAAATTATTACTATTCCGAAGGTCGTTTTTATTATTTTATTAGATTTACAATACTTAAAATTAATTACGCCAATACCAATAGTTGCAACAAGTTCCGAAATTAAAATTAAATTCATAATAGCTACGTGATTGCCAACAAATTGAGAATTCTTAAATATTGGTATAAAAAAACTCTCGCTGTAAAGACTAATCAATCCTAAAGTTGGTCCCCACAATATTTCCGGCACTAGGAACATTGCTAAAAACACCCCTAACCACACTTTTTGTACTTTTGTCATTTTTTTGTTTCTTTATTTATAAATTTTCTCTCTCCTCCAGAATAGCATTTTTAAAAAACCTGTCAAATAAGGGACAAAGTACAACCACTATCATACACTCCTGTATGATAGTGGTTCAAATACCCCCAGCTCAAATCCCCTTTTTAAGAAATCATTATGGCATTAACATAAGGCCCAAAAAGCCAACTCAATATAAAAATTAAGACAAATATTTTTTTATGCATAATATTACAAAAAACTGGGGTTAAATGTGTAATAAAAATAAATAATTGTTAACAAACTGAACAATACTAATAACAAAATCCCATAAAAAAAATATTTTATCAAGTTATTTCTATAAGGATACTTATTGATAATAAATATTAATCCGATTACTCCAATAATTTCTGACCACAAATTTATATGACCGAGTGAAGGATAAAAACTGAAGAAACTAGACGTACGAATCAGGGGCAGAAACCTTAGATTCAAAAAGGTTCCTAATAAGCCACCAAATAGAATTTCCGGCACTAGGAACATTGCTAAAAACACACTGAACCATATTTTTTGTACTTTTGTCATTGTTTTGTTTCTTAATTTTTTTGTCTTCTCTTTATTTTAGAATAGCATTTTCAAAAAAGCTGTCAAATAAAGCAATTAAAAAATCTCCGCTACAGCGCGGCACGGTATGATAGCGGCTCTAATACCCCCAGCTCAAATCCCCTTTTTAAGAAATCAAATTGGAAGAAGTGTCCCTTCTTCCAAACTGATTTTATGTTGTAATAAATATTTTATACCCCATCACATCTCTTTTACCCTGCCAAAACCCACGCTGTCGTGAAAAACTTTACCGGCGGACAGAATAGGCGCGCGGCATACGGTAAAGTCGCCGTATTTTTTATTAATCGCGTCCAAAGCCTTGGCCACTTGCTCTTTTTTGGCCTCGTCTTTAAATAAACTTTGCTGGTGGCTGGCAGGCGCCAAACCGGCCACAGTTACGCCAATAAGTTTAAATTCCATTTTGGCAATTTTTAACCGCTCATATATTTTCATACATTGCATAAAAATATCCCGGCCGTCATAAATATAAAAATCCAACCGCCGGCTTTCGCCACAGCTTTCGTAATTTTTATCTTTTAAATAAAAATAAATAATATTCCCGGATAAATTTTTATTCCGCAAGCGTCGGCCAACCATTTCACACAACTTATACAGTACCGGCGCAAAAAATTTTGGCTCCCGAAACTCTTTGGGTAAAGTATACATATGCCCAATGGACTTTATTTCGCTATCCTGATGCACCACGGCTTTCCAACTACCCTGCAGTTGTCCCATATTGTAAAGATGGTGGCCGTTTATACCAAACGCGGATACCAACAAACTTCGCGGACAATTTTTCAAATCCATTAACGTCCGAATACCGAGAGCGTTCAATCTTTTTTCCATTCTTCTGCCAATGCCGGGAATGTCGGTGAGTTTTAGCTTATGATACAAAAATTCTTTATCTATAATTAAAACATCAGATAAGGCTGAATCCTTAATCATTAATCCTTTATCCTTGCAGACGACTGTAAGTCCGTTGGGTTTTTGCAGATCGGAAGCGATTTTTGCCAGTAACTTATTGTCCGCAATGCCAATACTGCAAGTTAAATAATCCCCGACTTCCGTTTTCATTCTTTGCTTTATTTCCCGCGCAATCCTCACCGCCTCCTCAAACGGATTACTATCCACTAAACACTCTTTACTATCCACTTTCTTGATATTACACGCCTTCGTCATGTCCAAATAGACCTCATCTATACTGGCCACTTCCACTTCACTAACATAATCGGCAACCAGCTTTACCAGCTTGCGGTTATAGTTGCGGTACGCTTCGGCGCGGGTATGAGTCAAAATAATTTTTGGATAAAGTTTTTTTGCCTCCCACACGGGCATGCCGGTTTTTATGCCCCATTTTTTTGCTTCTATACTGGCGGCAATAATTATGCCGCCCAAATGCTCGCACACGCCCAAAACCTGCCCGCGCCACGCAGGATTATCCTGCTGTTCCGCGGTAGCAAAATAGCTGTTCATATCCAGATGCATTATTATGGGCTGCATAAAAAACATTTGACCTTTGACAATTAACATTTGACATGTGATCAAATGTCAAAAGTAAATTGTCAATTGTAATATTAAAAAGTGTACGAACGTATACCTTAATAGTACCCTAAAATTAAAAGCGGTGCAAGTCTGGATACATCAGACGCACCGCTTCTTTAGATAATAGACTTGTTGCTTAATAATTTTTTGAAGCAAAATATGATATTTCAGACAA
>CAYIHW010000034.1:0-11878 GCA_964363335.1 uncultured Candidatus Saccharibacteria bacterium | reverse complement strand
AATTTGTAAGCCTACCGGCAAACCAAAAGATGGCATACTGCCAACATTATTTCCATCTCCCTTTGGGAGAGGGTGGCCTGCATCGGCCGGGTGAGGGTGCATGGAAGGAGTTTGCCCATCACTAGGCAATCCAAATCCGCAAGGAACCGACAACGCCGGCAAACCGGCCAACGAGCCAGGAATATTTAACTGGTCGGCAATATAACCGAATAAAGGGTTATCTTTGGCGTGACCAAGTTTAATGGCCACATTCGGAGAAGACGGACAGGCTAAAATATCCACTTTTTTAAACACATCTTCAAATTCTTTTATAATTAAGCTTCTAACTTTTTGTGCTTTTTTATAGTAGGCGTCGTAATACCCGGCCGACAAAACGTAAGTGCCGGTTAAAATTCTCCGCTTGGCTTCGTCGCCAAATCCTTCAGCACGGGATTTTTCGTAAACTTCTAAAAGATTTCCTCCATCAGAAGTAACATGACCGTAACGAATACCGTCATAGCGCATTAAATTGGAAGCAACTTCGCTGGGGCAGACAATGGCGTAAACTAAAGAGCCGTATTTGGTATAAGGCAAACTTACTTCCTGAATTTCCGCGCCCATTTTTTCGTATTCTTTAATGGCTTCCGTAACGCGCTGTTTGACGCCGTCTTCCATGCCGTCTATAAAATATTCTTTAGGCACGCCGATTCTCAAGCCCTTCATGTCGGCTGATAAATTTTTCGCGTACGGCGGAACCGCAATGTCGCCGGTGGTGGAATCTTTTTCATCGCGCCCGGACATTATTTCCGCCAAATGCGCCAAGTCTTCCACACTGTTAGCTACTGCTCCCGGGCTGTCGAGTGATGATGCCATGGCAATTATCCCATAGCGACTCACTCGGCCGTAAGTCGGCTTCCACCCGCTAAGTCCGCACAAACTGGCTGGCTGGCGAATGCTCCCGCCGGTTTCAGTTGCCGTGGCCCAAGGGGTTAGCCCGGCCGCCACTGCGGCAGTAGACCCTCCGGAAGACCCGCCGGGAATTCTGGTATTGTCCCACGGATTTTTGGATGCGCCGTAAGCGGAAGTTTCGGTGGACGACCCGTGAGCAAATTCGTCTAAATTAGTCTTGCCAAGCAAAACAGATTTTTGTTCTTTTAATTTTTTTGTCACCGTGGCATCATACGGAGGCTTATATCCATCCAAAATTTTTGACGATGCCGTAGTGCGAATCCCGCGGGTGCAAAATAAATCTTTGGAGGCATACGGAATTCCGCATAAAAACGGATTTTCGCCAGGAGAATTTATAAAGTCATCCGCCTCTTTCGCATTTTTTAGAGCCTCTTCTTCTGTCACTGTAACAAAAGAATTATAATTTTTGTCTAACTCTTTTATGCGCGACAAAAAATACTTCGTCAATTCAACCGAAGACACTTCTTTGTTATCTAATTTTTTTCTCAATTCAGTTAATTCCAGAAACTCCGATTCCATAATTCTTGATTCTTAATTCTTGATTCTACAATATTGCTTTTACTTTAAAATACCCGTCTTTAATTTCCGGCGCTTGAGCAAAAATTTCTTCGTGGTTGTCGGCCATAACGGCTTTGTCGTCCCGCTGAACATTTACCAGCCCGGTTACCTGGTTTACTTCTTCCAGTCCGTCGGTATTCACCTTTTTTAGTTCATCCACATAGCCTAAAACTGTGTCCAAGTCTTTTTGGAACTTCTCTACCTCCGCTTCGCTTAAAGCAATGCGGGATAACTTAGCTAATTTTAAGACCTCTTCTTTTGTAAGCATGCAGAAATTATAACAAATCCGGAAGAATTTGTGTAGGGTCAAATTTTGGTCAATTTTACTTAATTTTGGTCAATTACCCTGCTTCCCCTTGCTGTTTTAGCCTTAAAAAAATGGCCATTAAAAATTGCCTCTTAACTTCGCTTTGCATCTGTTCAAACAGGCGCCGGCTTTCCAAAATGTAGTCAATTAACGGATCCGGTGAGGCGTAAGAAAAAAGATTCGCCTCTTCTTTCAGCACATCCATTAATTCCAGCTGTCCGCTCCACTGATTGTCGATTATCTGCAAAATTAAACTTTGGCCGGCCTGAAAAACTTCCGGCTGTTTCTTTATTTTCAGGGCGATTTTTTCCAAATAATCGCCCAATTTAATTTCTGTTTCCGTCAACCCCTCACCCGAACCCGGACTTTGATAAAAAGGATTTAGCCATTCATTTACAAATCCCCCCCGCTTATTTTTTGCCCCGAAATTACTGGCCACTTCACCTGCTTCGGTTGAAAGTTGAAAAACATCCCGCATTTGCTTGGCAATTATTTCGGCATCCGCGGAACTTAAAATTTCCCGCAACGTCACGCGAATGGTCTTTTTTAAAAATTCCAAAAAGTTGGCTTCGTTTTCGAGCAGTGAATCACGTAAGGTATAAACAAATTCCCGCTGAAAATTGGTTACGCTATCGTACTTGTACAAATACAACCGCGAGTCTAAATTTTTACTGTCCACAAAATCCTGCGCTTTCTTAAACGCTTCGCTTAAAGTTTTTCCGGACACGTATTCGTCTTCCGGAATATCATAGTCTTCCATAGCGTCAATAATTTTTTCACTGCCGAATAACTGCATAATTTCGTCTTCCATGGAAATTAAAAACAACGACTCCCCGGGCTCCCCTTGCCTTCCGGCGCGGCCGACCAGCTGGTCGTCAATCCGGCGCGACTCGTGGCGTTCCGTGCCGAGCACAAACAGCCCGCCTGCTTCTTTTACCCCCGGCCCCAGCACAATGTCAGTACCTCGTCCGGCCATATTGGTAGCCACGGTTATCATGCCGGTTTGCCCGCCGCGGGAAATTTTTTCCGCTTCCGCTTTATGGTCTTTAGCGGTTAAAATTTGATGCGGAAAATTTGCCTCATCCAAAAACACGGAAACCATTTGCGCGGTTTCCACGTTGCGCGCGGCTATCAAAAGCGGCTGGCCGCGCCTATGTATCTGATCCACTTTTTTCATCATTCCGATAAACTTTCCTTTTTGTGTTTTGAAAAACAAATCGTTGTGCTCAACGCGCGCTAAAGGGCGATTAGTAGGAATTTTTATCACATCCAACTTGTAAACTTTGTTAAATTCATCCCGCGCCCGCATCACGGTGCCGCTCATGCCTGACAACTTTTCGTAAGCCGGAAAAAAATTCTGAAAAGTAATAGCCGCTTGCGTGCGGTCGGACTCTTTTACATCCACCCCTTCCTTGGCTTCAATGGCCTGGTGCACCCCGTCGGTAAAACGCCGGCCCGGCAAGACCCGGCCGGTGAATTCATCCACAATTTCCACTACCCCTTCGGTAATAATATAGTCGCGGTCTTTTTCAAAAATTACTTTGGCTTTTAAGCAGACATCCAAATAAAACACATACATCGGGTTGTCTTTGGAGAACACCCGTTCGCCCAACAATTTTTCTACCATATCCAGGCCCTTATCAGTCATATTTAACTGCTTATTGCGATAATCCACGGCGTAGTCCTGCCCTTCGGCCAATTTATTGGCGATTTTGGTAAACACATCATAAAAACTTCGCTCTTCTTTCACCGGCTCGGCAATAATTAATGGCGTACGCGACTCGTCAATTAAAATACTGTCGATTTCATCCACTATGCCAAAATGCAACGGGTGTAAGGCGCGCAAGACTCGGTCGGCTTTGGAATAAACCAGATTATCGCGCAAAAAATCAAAACCAATCTCCTGGTTAGTCACATAAGTAATATCGCCGGCATAGGCTTTGCGCCGGCCTTCATTTTCCATGATGGAAGTTACAAAACCGGTTGACATTCCCAAAAAGTCGTAAAGCTTACCCATCCATTTAGCGTCGCGTTCAGCTAAATAATCATTCGTAGTAATTAAGTGCACGCCTTTGCCGCCAAGTGCATTTAAATACACCGGCATGGTTTCAGTCAGTGTTTTACCTTCGCCCGCGCTCATCTCGGCCACCCGGCCGGAATGAATAATCAACCCGGCCAAAATTTGCACGTCGTACGGCAATTGCCCTAAGACCCGCCTGGCCGCTTCGTTTACCACGGCAAAAGCCGACACCGCGATAGTGTCTATTCTTTTTCCTTTTTCCAAATCGCTCTTAAATGCCAAGCCGGCCAGACGCAATTCCTTGTCTGTCCAGCCTTCCAGCTCTTTGCGCTCCCGGCCCACCAGCTTAACCCGGTACTGCAAGTCCAAGAGTGCGTTGGAGTCAATATAATTATTGACCGCGTCTTTTAATTTTTCAACAAAGCTCATTTTTGTTTCTTGATTTTGATTCTGAAGTTTTCTGTAGAATTTGTATAAATTTCTGTTGATATTATACCATAAATTTTGTTAAAAGAAAAATTTCCAGAGGGTGGAATACTACCATTAACCAAACTAGGAAAAATGACGGCCGTCATTTTTCCTAGTTTGGTTTGCTGTCTAATCCAAAAAGCTTTTTTAAATCACCATCATCATCCATCTCTTCGGCTTTGATAATTCTAATATACCTAATTAATCCGGTTTGCTTTAAAAATTTAACCGCTTCTCTATTTAACGCATCAGGGCTGACAAAAACACTGGCTTGCAATTTTTTAAACCCTCCCCTTTTCAACAAACCCCGAAGCTGATTTCTTTTATCTCTAAAATCCTCGGGAATATCAAATATAACAAATCTCCATTTGCCGTCCCATTTTATTTTATTTTGAAGTTTTGCTTTTTCCAATAGGGTTTCCAGTTGCCCTTTTTCAGTAAGTTTTAAAAATTGTTTATTTTTAATTTTTACGATTTTTACCAAACCGTTATTTTTCATCTGCCAAATATTATCGTACAACTTTTTTTTCGGCAAAGACATCTGTTTATACCGCCAAGCTTCAGTTCCCTCTATCGGCCATTCAAAATGCAAAACCTCGCCGATAACAGTAAGTAAATCACTAACCAAAGTTCCATATTTTTTAGGCATACAATCAATTAATTTAATTTTATACTCCTATTACTAGGATAAATGACGGCCGTCATTTTTGCAAGTAGTAAGTCTTTTATTGACTTTTGTGCTATACTTATACAATAAGAAAAAAATTAATCAATAAACAACAATCTTATGATATTTCTTTGGATTATTTTGGCAATTGTCATAATTGCCGCGGTGCTGTTTAATGGCCTGGTTCGTTCCAAAAACCAAGTGGACGAAGCCTGGAGCGATATTGAAGTACAATTAAAGAGAAGATACGACCTTATCCCTAACTTGGTGGAAACTGTAAAAGGCTACACCAAACAAGAATCTAGTGTTTTAGAAAATGTCACCAAAGCCCGCACCATGGCTATGGGTGCCGGGTCAATGGAAGAAAAATTGAAAGATGAAAATATGCTTTCCGGCGCGCTAAAATCTTTATTTGCCGTAAGCGAAGCCTATCCCGACTTAAAGTCCAACCAAAACTTTATGAAGATGCAGGAAGATCTTACTGACACGGAAGACAAAATCCAAGCGGCCAGACGTTTTTACAACGGCAATGTTCGCGACTACAATACCAAAATTCAACAGTTCCCGACCAATATGTTTGCCGGGATGTTTGGTTTTGGCAAACGCGAATTCTTTGACATCGACGAAAAAGGTGTTGAAGGCCAACCGGTAAAAGTCCAGTTCTAACTGGACTTTTACCCTGAGCGAAGTCGAAGGGTTAAAGTATATTTTTAACAAAACATTTACATAAAAAATAAAAAGCTTGTAAGATTTTTACTATGGCAGAAAATTTTGAAAGAATACAACAAACTCAATCCCATATTACTAATAAAGAAGTTGGTATTATTAAAATTGCCGTGGCCTTTGGAGAGCAAATAAAAAACAAGCTTCCAGAGCTTGCTGATGAATATATAAAAGGTAATACTGCCGAGGAGCTATTAAAAACATTTGACATTCAAAAACTTTTTGGTATTACAAGCGTAAGTGTGGCGAGAAGTGCATTACAAAATGCTTTATTTGGTACAAAAGAATACGCGGGCTTAATTTCCGATCCTCACGTAGTTGCAGAGGTAAGAATTCGCCATCAAAGCGCAAGCTCCAGCAAAGTTGGAAAAATAACCATGAAAAAAAAGTCCGGTATTTTTGGAATGGATGAAAAAGCTAAAAATGATGCGAGAGAAAAGGGGGGCAAATCTTTACAACAATCTCAGCGGGGAATACACAGCCAAACCCACCATGATCATATAAAATTTGGAACAAAAAGTGTTGAAAGTAGAGGACTAACCCCTTTTTCTGATGAAGAACTGAAACTCATCATATCACTAAGCACTCAACCCGAATACCAAATATCCAATGGAAAAAGAATCAATGCATCCAAAATAGCTGAAGAGGTAAACTTAAAAATACACGGCGGTAAAAAAATTAGAAGCAATGATTCAGTAACAAATATATTTATTAAACAAAGAAAAGACCAACAAAAAGAAATTGGTGAAAAAATATAATCTAGCATTTATCATATAAAGCCCACCATGCTGACATACGACCTTATAAATAAAAATAAACGGGAAAGCTGGATATTGATATTCAGCTTTCTTATCATCATCACCCTGCTGGGCTGGGCGTTTTCTTTACGCTTTGGCGACGTTAATATTTTGTATTTTGCCGTTGGCTTTTCAGTAGTAACATCTTTTATTTCCTACTACTTTTCCGATTCCATCACTCTGGCTATTTCCCAAGCCAAAGCCGTAGACAGGCAAGACAACCCCGAGCTTTACCGCTTGGTAGAAAACCTTTGCATTGCCGCCGGATTGCCGACACCGAAAATCTATATTATAGAGGACACCGCGCCTAATGCTTTTGCCGCGGGCCGCGACCCCCAGCACGCGGTAGTGTGTTTTACAACCGGGATACTGGCCAAACTGGAAAAACCGGAACTGGAAGGCGTAGTAGCCCACGAGCTGTCCCATATTGGCAACTACGACATTCGCGTAATGACTTTGGTGGTAGTCATGGTTGGCATGATAACTTTGCTGTCCGACTGGTTTTTGCGTGCTTCATTTTTTGGCGGCCGCAGAAAATCCGGCGACCGCGAGGGCGGCCAGTTGGGCACAATATTAGCCATTATCTCCCTGGTTTTAGTTATTCTTTCCCCTATTATTGCAACCTTAATTAAACTCGCGGTTTCCCGCAAGCGCGAATACTTGGCCGACGCTTCAGGCGCGCTCTTAACCCGCTACCCGGAAGGCTTGGCCCGAGCCTTAGAAAAAATTTCCGCGGACACTGAACCCCTGGAAGCCGCCAACAAAGCTACGGCGCATATGTACATTGTGAGCCCTTTTCATGATGATAGGGGTCCTTCGGATGCACTCAGGACAACTTCTGCCGGAGGCAGAAGTTGGTTTTCTAAAATGTTCAACACCCACCCACCGATTGAGGAAAGAGTAAAAAAATTGCGGGAAATGAATCTTTAAAAAATCAATTTAGCAATCACTGAGCCGCGGAAGCCGCGGCTTTTTAATTTTTGCGCAAACTTTTGCTTTTCTTGACGACCATTTCCAGAGCTGTCACAGGGAATCTTTGGCACGCGTGCCAAAGATTCCCTGTGACAGCCTGCTTTCAGCATAAACTTTTTTGCAATCCTTGCCTCCTCTTCCTCACTTAGGCCTTCACTCAACACGCTTTTGATGATACTGGAAGGCAATCTTTTTTCCATCAGCTTTTTTTTAATCCCATAAAACCCAAAAGTTTTATATTTTTTCAAATTTTCCAAATAAACTTCCGCGTAGCGCGAATCATCCACATACCTGTTAGTGGCCAGTTCCTGAATGACTTTACCTATGTTTTCAGACGAATAACCCTTTTCCCGCATTTTATTTTCCAACTCGCCGGAGGTACGTAAAGACAGGCTTAATAAATACACCGCGTACTCGTAGGCTTTTTCAAAATTTTCCGGCTCTTTGGTAATTATTTTTCGCTTAAACATAAATTATTTTGTAATTATGTTATCAAACTCTTGACTGGAGTGATAACTGGCTGTAAAATGTACTAAATGATATAATTTAAGTGTAGCATATTATCTGTGTAATCCGTTTTAATCTGCGTATCTGTGATCTTTATGACAAACTTTACATACATTCTTGAACGCCTATCATCCCGCGCCAAAAACGCCCTAATAATGGCTCAGCTGGTCAGTGAAGAATTGAGGCACGACCACATTGGCACCGAACATTTGCTTTACGGCGTGGTCTCGGAAAAAAGTTCTTTTGCCGCGGAAATTTTAACCAAAACCAAACTAGCGCCGGAAATTATAAAGCAGGAGTTAATTTTAATAAACAGCAACAACTCCGTAGCCGTATGGAAACCGGTGCTCTCCGAAAATTTAAAATCCGTAATTGAAAAATCCGCCATTATTGCCAGCCAGTACGGCTATCAATTTATTGGCACCGAACATTTTCTTTATGGCCTGTTAAATGTGCCGCAAAACAAAGCCAAAGTCCTCCTATCCAAACTTGGCATAGATATTTTCGACCTCCAACAGAATATTACCAACGTTTTTGAAAATATTTCTAAATTCCCGGAAATGCCGGAAGCACCGGGTGTCTTTCAACCGCCGTTTGAAAGTGGGCCGGGTCCAATGCCCAAAATGCCGGATCGCAAAAAAAGCGGAATACTGGAATTATTTACCACCGACCTGACCAAAAAAGCCGCTCAAGGTTTGGTTGACCCGGTCATTGGCAGAAAATATGAAATTGAACGGATGGTTTCCATTCTTAACCGCCGTACCAAAAACAATCCCCTGCTCATTGGCGAAGCCGGCGTGGGCAAAACCGCGATTGTGGAAGGCTTAGCTTTGGCAATTGCCAAACGCGAAGTGCCGGACTCTTTACTGGATAAAAAAATCTTAAATTTAGATTTAGCGTTAATTGTCGCAGGCTCAATGTTCCGCGGCGAATTTGAAAATCGTTTAAAACAAATTATTGAAGAAGTTAAAAATAACAAAAATGTTATTTTATTCATTGACGAATTACATACTATGGTCGGCGCCGGCGCCACTGCCGGCAGCTTGGACGCGGCCAATATTTTAAAACCCGCCCTGGCACGCGGCGAACTGCGGGCCATTGGCGCGACCACTTTAAAAGAATACAAACAGTATATTGAAAAAGATGCCGCCCTAGAGAGAAGATTCCAATCCATTTTAATAGACGAACCCAGCAGAGACGAAACTGTGGAAATTTTGCAAGGTTTGCGCCCCAACTACGAAAAACATCACAACGTCAGCATTTCCGATGAAGCCATTCGCTCCGCGGTGGATTTATCAACCCGCTATATTCAAGACCGTTACCTGCCGGACAAAGCAGTGGACTTGATTGATGAAACCGCGGCTTTTTTACGCAATATCAACTCCAACAGCAAATTGCTCCGGGCGACCAAAAAAATTGAGAACGATTTAACCGCACTGGAAGAAGAAAAAACCAAAGCCGTGCTAGGACAAGACTTTACCACGGCCCTGCATTTACGAAGCCAGGAAGAAAAACTGCTTAAGCAAAAAGAACAGCTTATAAAAAGCCTTGCCGCGGAAGAAAAAATTCCCACTCATACCATTACCGGCCAAGACATTGCCCACACGGTTTCTATGATGACCAAAATCCCCCTGTCCAAATTAGCAAAAACTGAAATTGGCAAGTTGGCGAATTTGGAAAAAATTCTCAAAGCCAAAATTGTCGGACAAGACGAAGCGGTGGAAGAAATTTCCAAAGCCGTACGCCGTAGCCGCGCCGGCCTGTCCGACCCGAGGCGGCCTTTGGGTTCCTTTATCTTTTTAGGCCCCACTGGAGTAGGCAAAACTGAAACCGCTAAAGTTTTAGCTCAGGAAATTTTTGAAGATGAAGATGCCCTTATTCGCGTGGATATGTCGGAATTTATGGAACGCCACAATGTCGCGCGCCTCACCGGAGCGCCGGCCGGCTATGTCGGCTATGGCGAAGGCGGCCGCCTTACCGAAGCCGTGCGCCGCAAACCTTACAGCGTGGTGCTGTTTGATGAAATTGAAAAAGCCAACCCGGATGTGTTTAACATTTTTCTTCAAATCTTGGAAGACGGCCAATTAACCGATGCCGAAGGGAAAAAAGTTTCTTTCCGCAATACGGTTATAATTATGACTTCTAACTTAGGCATGCGGGAATTAAGTATTCAAGCCGGCAAAATCGGTTTTGCCGACAAAACCGAGCTGGAACAAGACCAAAAACTCCAGCTGGAAAAAGAATACGAAAAAATAAAGGAAGGCGTGCTGGAAAACCTCAAAAAAGAATTCCGCCCCGAATTTTTAAACCGTATCGATAAAACCATTGTCTTTAGACCCCTAGGTTTTGAACAGCTAAAAAAAATTACCCAACTGCAAATCGCGCTCCTGCAAAACCGTTTGTTGGAGCAAAATATTCAGCTGAAAATTTCCTCTCCGGTTATAAAATTCATATCGGAAAAAAGTTTTGACCCGGCTCAAGGCGCGCGCTTTGTCCGCAAAAACATTCAAACCCTGCTGGAAGACCCGCTGGCGGAAAAACTAATTACCGGCAAAAACCTCAGCGGCGCGCAAATTTCCGCGGACATAAAAAGTTCCCAAATTGCCTTTACCGTGCAAAAACTGGAAAAAATTCCAGTCGTCGCGTAACTAACCCAAACGCCTCACTAAATAGACCTGTTGCGTTTTAATTTTACTAGACAAAATGGGATATTTTAGACAAAACCGACGTTAAAAATTTTGATGTTTAACCGTAGTTAAGCGGAAAAATTTTTAACTAGGTTTTGGCAAAATAGCGCTTTTTGGATAAAAATTAAAACGCAACAGGTCTAATGGGGCGTTTGTTCTTTTTTAGGATGTATAAAAACTTTATCAAACCCTTATGGGCGGATGTCAAAATTTTTGTCCTTGATGCCCTATTCCCAAAACATTGCCTATCCTGCGAAACGGAAGGCGAATTTATTTGTTTGGATTGCAAAGCCTGCCTAAAAACTTTAGAATTCCAGCGCTGTATTGTGTGCCAAAAATCCGCCCTCTTTGGCCAAACCCACCCTAAATGCCTTACCCCGCAGGGAGCAGACGGTTTAATAAGTTTTTTTAATTACCACGATGAAAAAGTCGCGCAAATTTTAATTAAAGGAAAATATTCTTTCCTCCCCGAAGTTTACCAAATTTTAGGCGCAATAATCGCCAACAAAATTAAAAAAGACCACCCCTATCTCCTAGAAGCCCTGCCTACCGGACAGGCAGGTAGTAGCTATAAGCTTGTGCCAATCCCCCTCCATTCCCGCCGCCGCCGCTGGCGCGGATTTAACCAAGCGGAAATTTTATGCCTTAGCTTAAGCGACCATCTCTCCCTCCCCTGCACTAATGTACTAGTACGCTGTAAGTCCACGGCAGTGCAAAAGAATTTAAAACGTGACGACAGAGTAAAAAATATCAGGGACGCCTTTGCCCTATCCGATAATCTTTCCGCCAAAGGCGGATTCGCCTTTGGCGGACAATCTTCAAATTTCATATTAGTCGACGATGTCGCCACCACCGGCACCACCCTTCTTGAAGCCGCCAAAGTCCTAAAAAGAAACGGCGCCACCAAAGTCTTTTGCCTAACAGTTGCCCGTGACTAATCCCTTTCAGTAAAACACTACAATAATATGTATTATTGTAGTGTTTTACTGAAAGTATTTTTCATAAATTATAAAAATTTGCCTTTGACTATACCACAGAAATGTGGTATTTTTATTTGTTGGTGTTGGAAAAGGAAGGAGGAAAGTCGATGAGTCAAGAAAGGTTGGTGGATTACACTTACACCTGCGATTTCTGTGGCTGGACTCGTAATGAATCAACACAATGTGACTAGTTACCGTTAAATTTCTGGCTCCTGGATTCCGGATTTTGGAATTTTAGTTTTGT
>CAYIHW010000033.1:0-12480 GCA_964363335.1 uncultured Candidatus Saccharibacteria bacterium | reverse complement strand
TTGCTTTCAATTTGGCGAATGCGTTCGCGGGTTACGCCGAATTCTTCACCCACTTCTTCCAAGGTATGAGTTACGCCATCTTCCAGACCAAAACGCATTTTTAAAATTTTCTGTTCTCTTGGGTCAAGATCATTTAAAATATTCCCCACATACTCTTTTAAAATTTGCCGGCCGGCCACTTCGTTTGGCTTGGTGGTTTCTTCGTCTACAATAAAGTCGCCCAAAGAGGAGTCTTCACCGTCATCTTCCCCGACCGGAGAATCTATGGACACGGTTTCCTGGGAAATCTTTTTTAAGTGATAAACTTTCTCAACTTCAATCCCCATTTCCGCGGCAATTTCTTCCGGCAAGGGCTCGCGGCCTAAATCTTGAACTAAGGATCTTTCGGCTTGCGCGTATTTGTTTAAAGTTTCCACCATGTGCACGGGAATACGAATAGTTCGGCTCTGGTCCGCTAAGGCACGGGTAATGGCCTGACGAATCCACCAGGTAGCATAAGTGGAAAATTTATAGCCTTTGCGCCAATCAAATTTTTCCACCGCGCGAAACAAGCCAAGGTTTCCTTCTTGAATTAAGTCCAACAAACCTAAATTCCGGCCCATATATTTTTTGGCAATAGATACCACCAAACGCAGGTTGGCTTCGGTTAATTTCTTTCTGGCTACCACGTCCCCTTTAGTAATTCTCTTGGCCAATTCCACTTCTTCATTGCCGGTCAGCAGTGATACCTTACCGATTTCCCGTAAATACATTTGAATACTGTCGTCATAAATATCACCAAGATCAAAAGCATCCACCATATCTTCCTGCTTTTTCTTTTTGGCTTTGGCGCCTTTGGCGGGTTTTTCTTCCGCGCCGACCGCCGGCTTGTTTTGCTCCCACACGCTAGCCACTTCCTGGTCCACCACTTCAATTCCGCGCTTGTCTAAAGCATCCATTACATGTTCTAAGCCCGTAATGTCGTCTTCAAAATTCGGAAAAGCGTGCAAAATTTCCGCTTCAGTCACAAAACTGCGCTCCGCGCCTTTTTCCATCAGCTTAACAAGCAGCTTTTCCATTTCAACAACTTTACCGCCTGCCGCTAATACACTCTGCCGCTTTAAAACGGTTTTTGCTTTAGTTTTATGAGCCTTGGCTTTCAGATTCTTCTTTTTCGGTTTCTTTACAGCTTTTTTCTTTACCGGTTTAGAAGTTTTTTTGCCTTTTAATGATTTTTTCTTTTTCGCGGCCATTATAATTTAGATTAATTACCTACTCGAATTGTTTTCTGGACTTAAGCAAATTGGCAAAAATCCGGCCAATTTCTTCCACTCTTGTTTTATTGCCCGCTGCTTCGGCCGCTTTCATTTCGGCTTCAAGTAATAGCTGGCGGCGCTTAATTGCGCTTAATTTAAAGAGTTTAAAGACTTGGGCTAAATTTTTTTGCACTTTACTCTCGTCCCCTAAAAGCTCGTCTAGTTGTGATTCTACCATAAAAATAGCCTCCTTGGCTACTGCCTGCGCCTTGACCCCGTTAGAAGTCTGATGCGCATGGGCATCAATCTCACTTCTAATGGAGTTGACCCCTGGGTCTACTCCGGCAGACTTAACCCAAGCCAAAACTAAATCCCGAATTTCCACATCTTCAAAATCAGACCCTTCGATTTGCTCGGCATAATTCTTAAAAAAATCTTGGCTATATAATAACGCTCCCAAAACTTCTTTTTGCAGGAGCAAAGTGCCGGACTGCTTCTGCGCAATGGGTACAAGCTTTTTTGCCGGGGTAGATGAATTTTGTTTTTTTATCTCTTCTCTTAAGGTTCTTTCAAATACGCCAAACCCGGCAACTATTTTATGAATATAATGGTCTTGCTCTAGGCCGTCTGTAATAAACCCCAAAAATGGAACTACTTGTTCGTTAAGAAATAGTTTTTGCTCAACTGAGCCGGCGGGGAATTTTTGCGCGGCTAAGTCTATATAATAATCCAAAAACCACACTGCTGCCGAAACGGCCTTGTCCCAAAGCCCAGGACTTTTGCGCACCAACTCGTCAGGATCTTTGGCTGCAATTAGCGTGACAACTTTTACTCGAAAGCCCTGGCGAAGCAACATTTCGCCGGTTTTTTTTAACGCCATTTGTCCGGCCAAGTCGGAATCAAAACAAAGTTTAACATTTTTGCTAAGCCGCCTGGCCGAGGTAAAATCCACAGCACTCTCGTTATAGGCCGTACCGCTGGAAGCTATGACATTATTAAACCCGGCTTGATGCAAACTAATACAATCCATTTGCCCTTCCACAATAACCATTTCATCTTTTTTTCGTATAACTTCTTTGGCAAAATTTAAGCCGAATAATGTTTTGCTTTTATTGTATATCGCGGTTTCCGGACTGTTTATATACTTGGCGGATTTTCCATCTTCGTGCAAAATCCTGGCGGTAAAGCCCACCACATCGCCAAAATAATTACAAATCGGAAAAGTTACCCGGCCGCGAAACCGGTCATAAATTTGCCCGCGCTCATTTTTTGCCGACACTCCGGCTTTCACCAAATCATTTAACGCCACTTTCTTTTTAACCAGGGCTTGTTCCAAAAAATGAAACTCTTCCGGTGCATAGCCAATTTGCCATTGCTTAATGGTACCATCGGTCAGTCCTCGCGCTTTTAGATACCCCAAAGCCGGCCGGCCGGCTGAACTGGTAGTTAGTACTTCGTGGTAATAGCGCGCCGCAAAATTATTAATTCTGAGCAGTAATTCTTTTTCATCAACCGCCCCTTTGTCTTGGGGTTGGTACTGGGGCAAAGTTACCCCTGCCTTGCCGGCTAATAATTTAAGCGCGTCTTTAAAATCTAAATTTTCATACTTAATAACAAACCCAAACACGTCGCCGCCTTCGCCGCAGCCAAAACAATGCCAAATCTGCTTTTGGGGAGAAATGATTAAGGACGGCGTCTTTTCGTTGTGAAACGGGCAAGGCGCCTTAAAATTCATCCCTGCTTTTCTCACGGGAATGTAGCCCGAAATGACATCAACAATGTCTAATCGGTCTTTAATTTCTTGAAGTATTGTATCTGGCATAGATTTTCCTTATATTTTTATGAGCCCTATTTCTGTAGGCTTCTGTAGATCTGTATAATGTTCTGTAGTTATATTTTAGCCTTTAACCAACGCTCATGCAACCTCGACAAAAACCCCGTTATCATGCTAAAATAATGGAAGTTTTGGAGAGGTCTCCTAGTGGTTTATGGAACGCGCTTGGAAAGCGCGCAGGGTGTCAAAGCCCTCAGGGGTTCGAATCCCCTCCTCTCCGCCAAAAAAAACCCAACATTAAGTCGGGTTTTTTATTTTTGATGATTGTAGATATAATTCTGAAACTTAGTAATGTGTTTTGGGTTGCTGCTACCAATAATTTTAAAATATTTATTAACTTCTCCCAAACTATATACCCACACCCCCTTACTTTCAACCAAACTAGCTCGTATATTATTTTCTAATAAAATTTTATGGACTCCTAAGACCAAAGGCCGGGAATGATTAGAAAAATTTAAACCCAAATGCTGATATTTAATTCCCCCACTTATATGATTATGCAAATACACGCAACCATCTGTATCCATCAGTCCACGCAAGCAAGCTTTGGCAAACTTTTTGTTTTTCATTATCCAATTTGGAATACCCACCTGATGAACGACTTTATTTCCTCTTTTTAGACCAACTTTCTCCAATGCCTCAACCAAATTAACCCCTGAAAGAATTAATACAATTACATTTTTGCGTTCTTTTACATAAGGATGTTCCTGAAATACTTTAAATAAAAGTTTTTCAACAAAATCTGAATATTCTTTATCAACAAATTTATTCAGTGTTATATTAAACTGAAAACTTGTAATACCTCCATCGCCCAAAAGTATTCCACAAAGCTCTGCCAGCTCTGTTGAATGTACTAAAGGTTTAATTTGTTTGCGGGCTTTACAACCGAGTAATAAATATTTTTCTGGGTTTTCTTTCCTGCGTTGTTGAGAAATTAACCCTCCCTTTCTTCTGGTTTCAACATTTCCCAAAAGACCATAAATTTTTTGTCTGGCTAAAGCCCCTTGACGAGCATATTTTTGTATATACCAATATTGTTTCAGCACTTTAAAATCTTTTGGCAAAGCAACGCCAATTTTTTTGCTTATTAATAAAGCTGACAATAAAGGCAACGTATACTTTGCCCGGCTCCACCCCCTAATGGTTCTCCCGGTTACACCACAAAGATTACCAATTTCATCGGAACCCATTTGGCTTTTAGTTCTAACTTTTAGCAAAAAGTCTATTTGTTGATTTTTTGTAAGTTGGATACGTTCATTCATATCTTAATTATAACCACAAATAAACAACAATGCAATACTTCCGTAAATGAATCCTCCCCGCAGCTTAAGCTCGCGAGGCACAGCAACTGTCTAAATATCTTTACGACAAACTGCATCACCCTCCCCTAAGCCCCTCCCATCCCTCCAGAGGCGGGCAGGCAAGGGAGGAGAAATTGCAGGGAACACCCCGGAACAGAGCCTTAGCGGAAATCTATTTTATTATAAAAACGGCCGGCGTGAAAACGCCGGCCACTTTCCTTGATTCTTAATTCATGATTCTTAATTCTTACCTCTATCTCCCAATATTCTCTTCCACTTCTTTAATCTTTAGCGTAGCTTTCATAACTGTGTCCGGGTTTAGAGAAATAGAATCAATTCCCAACTTAACTAAAAATTCGCCAAAGTCCGGGAAGTCCGACGGCCCTTGGCCGCAAATGCCAACTTTCAAACCTCTGGCATGCGCTTCTTTAATTAAAATTTCAATTAATTTATGCACGGACTTGTTGCGTTCATTGCCAATGTGGGCAATTAGCTTGCTGTCGCGGTCAAGCCCCAATGTTAACTGCGTTAAGTCGTTAGAACCGATGGAAAATCCGTCAAAAATTTCCGCGAATTCGTCCACCTGCAAAATGTTGGAAGGAATTTCCGCCATAACCCAAATTTCCATCGCTTCCACCAAGTCCCCGTTTTTCTTGACCTTTAACTGCTCGCGGGTAATTCTGTTGGTTAAACCGTTTTTATAAATTTCTTCCACTACTTTCTTGCCTTCTTCCGGAGTGCGGCAGAACGGAATCATAACGCTTAAATTCCACAAACCCATTTCTTCGCGGACTTTTTTTACCGCTTTGCATTCCAAAGCAAACGCGTCTTGAAAATTCGGGTCATAATACCGGCTCGCGCCGCGCCAGCCCATCATTGGGTTTTCTTCTTCCGGTTCATACAATTTACCGCCAATCAAGTTGGCGTATTCGTTGCTCTTAAAGTCGGAGAATCTCAGCAGGACATCGTACGGATAAAACGCGGCCGCTAACTGGGCTACGCCGTAAGCAAACCGATCCAAATAATACTGGACTTTATCGGTATAACCGACAGTCAGTTCGTCAATCTGTTTTTTTACCGCTAAATCAGTAAGCTTGTTATAATCTATTAAAGCTTTCGGGTGAATTTTAATAAAGTTGGAAATAACAAATTCCACGCGGGCTAAACCCACACCCTTATTTGGGGTAAAGGAATGGTTAAACGATAATTCCGGGTCAGCGGCTATCATTTTAATAGCCGTCTTTGGCGCTTTAAAGTCAGTTAAGTCCGTGCGGTTGATTTGGAATTTTAATATCCCGTCATAAATTTTACCGATTTCCCCTTCGGCGCAGGACACAGTAATTTCTTGGCCGGTTTTAAGCACCGCGGTAGCAGTGCCGGTGCCAACAACCGCCGGGATTCCCAATTCGCGCGAGACAATAGCGGCATGCGAAGTACGGCCGCCGGAATTAGTTACAATAGCCGAAGCAATTTTCATAATCGGTTCCCAGTCAGGGTCGGTTATGTCGGTAACCAAAACTTCGCCTTTTTCAAATTCGGAAATTTGCGTGGCATCTTTAATAAAATGCGCGCGGCCTGCGCCGATTTTCGCGCCCACTGCCGCGCCTTGGCATAACACATTACCTTTTTCCATCATGACATAATCTTCCAAAACTGTGGCGGATTTTCTGGCCTGTACGGTTTCCGGACGAGCTTGGACAATAAATAACTCTTGCAGCTCACCGTCAAACGCCCACTCAATATCCATGGGCCGCTGGTAGTGATCTTCAATAATTGTCGCCCATTTGGACAACTTTAAAATTTGTTCATCGTTAAGCACAAAGCGATGCCGGTCTTCGGCCGCCACAGGCAACTCCTTGGTGGAACCAGTGCCTTCGGAAGCGTAAATTAACTTTTTTTCTTTACTGCCTAATTTTTTGCTAATTACCGAATTAAACCCGCGCTTCAGTGTTGGTTTAAAGACTTTATATTCATCCGGAGTGACTACGCCTTTAACTACAAATTCACCCAAACCCCAAGAAGCGTTAATTAGCACCAAGTCTTTGAATCCACTTTCGGTATCCAGCGTAAAAATAACGCCGGAAGCGCCGCGGTCAGAGCGAGCCATTTTTTGCACAGCTACGGATAATTTAACTTGAAAATGGTCAAATTTTTGATCCACGCGGTAAGAAATGGCGCGGTTGGTAAACAGCGAAGCAAAAGCTTTTTTAATACTTTCCATTAATTCATGGTCGCCGCGGACGTTAAGGTAGCTCTCTTGTTGCCCGGCAAAGGAAGCATCCGGTAAATCCTCGGCTGTAGCGGAAGACCGCACCGCTACGTCTAAATCTTTCGAGGATAATTTTAATTTTTTCCCCAACTCGGCATAGGCAAGCTTAATTTCTTTTTCCAAGTCCGCCGGAAAAGTCGCTTCTAAAATTATTTGCCTTACGGCTTGACCTTTTTCTTCCAGCTGCTTAATATTGTGGGTATCCAAATCGGCCAAAGCATCCCTAATTTTTTGGTCCAGAACATTTTCCTTAATAAAATGCGCGTAGGAAGCGGCTGTTACGGCAAAACCGTATGGGACGGAAATCTTTTCGTCTTTAAAAACTTTGCTTTCGGCGTTAATCAAGTTCTGGTACATTTCGCCTAAGTTAGCATTCTTGCCGCCGACTAAATGGACATCACCTTTGCTTATTTCATCAAACCATAAAATATAAGCTTCATCTCTATTTACCGCCATATAATTTTGTCTTAATTAAGGGTTAGTTTATTTCAAAATAATCATACTGTGTATGATATTACGTAAAATAATTGTATCATTTTTTTACTAAAATGTCACCTAAAACCAAAAATTGTGCCTTGTCACAACGGGCAAAACGTAATTTTTCCTATCAACTAAATGCCTGCCCGTCGGTAGCAGGCTAAATGCTAAATGGTTTTTACTTCCACCAAATTCAAATTCTCTTTCTGTCCCAAAGGTTCGCCGGTAACCACAATAACTTTATCGCCTTTTTTGGCCAATTTATTTTTCTTAATTACTTCTATCATGGTCCCCAATAATTCTTCCAAATTATCAGCTTGAGGCATCATAAACCCGCTAACCCCCCAAATCAACTGCATTTGGCGCAAAGTTTTCGGCCGAGGCGTAAGCATAACCAAAGTCGCGTGTCTGGGCCGTTCATGGGCCACTTCGCGGGCGGTAAAACCGGATTCAGTCGCCCCGACAATTACTTTGGCTTTGGTATGAATAGCTAAATCGTAAACACTCTCGGCAATGGCCTCGGCTTTGCTGACCACTATTTGATTCAACCGTTTATGTAGAGGTAAAAAAATACTTTTTTCCGTGGTTTCAATAATTTTGGCCATTTCCAAAACCGCTTTTACCGGGTAGCGCCCAAAAGCAGTTTCACCGGAAAGCATTACGCAATCTGTCTGGTCAATAACCGCGTTGGCCACGTCGGAAACTTCCGCACGAGTCGGCCTGGGATTGCGGATCATACTGTCTAACATTTGCGTGGCCACAATTACCGGTTTGCTGGCTTTCAGCGCTTTTTGAATAATGGTTTTTTGGATTATCGGCACTTGGCTTTCGGGCATTTCCACTCCCAAGTCCCCTCTGGCCACCATTATGGCATCCGCGGCTTTTAATACCGAATCAAAGTTTTTCACCGCTTCCGGCTTTTCAATTTTAGCGATAATTTTCGGCAAGTCTAAATTTTTTGGGTTAAACTTAACAATTAACTTCCGTAAATTTTCCACGTCTTTGGCCGTGCGTACAAAAGATAAGGCCACATAATCCACGTCCTGCTTTAAGCCGAATTTTAAGTCGTCAATATCTTTGGGAGTAAGAATGGGAATTTTTAATTTGGTGCGGGGCAAATTCACCCCTTTGCGCGACTGAATCTTCCCCGGGGACAGCGCTACGCAATAGACTTTATTGCCGTGAGTTTTTTCTACTTCCAATTCAATTAACCCGTCTTCAATTAAAATCCGCTGTTTGGGGCGAATGGATTTTTTTACGTCCAAATCCAAATCAAAGTCATGGCCAATTATTACTGTTTGGCCGACTTTTACCGCTAAAGGCTGTTTCATTGTTAGCACGCGGATTTTTGGGCCGTGTAAATCTTGTATTATGGTAATTGTGGTGCCTAATTTTTTTGCCACAGTCCGAATGTTGCGAATTAACAAGGCGTGGTTTTCGTGGTCGCCGTGGGAAAAATTTAACCGCGCCACATTCATCCCCGCCTTAACCATTTCGGTTAAAGTTTTTATAGATTGCGAGGTCGGGCCTAAGGTACAAACAATTTTGGTCTTTTTTGCGTGCATTATTTTTAAATAATTAATTTTCTAACTTCACTTTATTTATTCCCAGAGTTTCTTTTATAAAAAAGTCTACGCCATCAGATTCCAGCACTATATACCCGGTGTTTTCTATGCTTCCGCTCGGCAGTTCATCGTATTTGGCAAACCCCAAGTGCATTAACAGCGCCCGCGTAATGGAGCCGTGAACCACCACCAATATTGTTTGACCCAAATAAGTTACGGCCACCTCGCGCAAAAAAGTAATCAACCGCCAAGCAATATCATTGTCGCTTTCGTAGCCAAAATTCATTTTAGAAGCCCGCTTACCTTCCTCGGTCAAAGTTTCCCGCCAGGCAAGCATTTTCTTGCTCTCCTCCACCACTTCACTAATTGGCCGGCCTTCCCAGCGGCCAAAACACCGTTCGCGGATCAGCCTGGTGGTATTAACCGCCAATTTCCGGTCAACGGCAATTATCTCGGCCGTTCTTTTGGCCCGCACCAAATCGGAAGAAAAAACCGCATCAAAATTAATGTGTT
This sequence comes from uncultured Candidatus Saccharibacteria bacterium, assembly GCA_964363335.1. Taxonomy (GTDB): domain Bacteria; phylum Patescibacteriota; class Doudnabacteria; order UBA920; family UBA920; genus PALSA-1336. Next base: position 3,286 of record CAYIHW010000033.1, on the reverse strand, counting down.
TTAGGCTCTCCCTCCTGCTTTCGGCCTGCTCTTCCCCAATAGATGTTAGAGGAGAATCAAAATGCCCAGACACTACTCTTGCGGCGTTAGCCTCGGTTTCCCCATGCCTGACTATGTATATTTTTGTTAAATTACTGTTATTTTCCATTAATTTATTATAGCAATTCCGCCATTTTTATCCAACTGATCGGTTAATCTTCTACTACATTAATTCTCGGCCGAGAATTAATGTAGTTTGTTGATTTTTGATAAATTGAATTTTTTCCTCAAATCCGAATCATTATCAACCTCATCTATCCTAATAATTCTGACATAAGCCATAAGTCCGGTATGTTGTAAGTAAGCTATGGCCTCCCTGTTAATAGGGTAAGGGTTAATGTACACGCTTGCCTGTAATTTCATAAACCCATTTCGTTTTAACAACCAGCGTAATTGGTCGCGCTTTTTACTTGCCCCTTCGGGAATATCAAAAACTATCATCCGCCATTTGCCATCCCATTCCTTCAACTTTACAATTTTGGCTTTTATAAATAATTTTTCCAATTCCCCTTCACCGGTCAATGCTAAAAACTTTTTCCCGCCTTTGCTTACAATCTTAACCAAACCTCTTTGCTTCATTCTCCGCACCGCATCATAACAATTTTTCCTACTAATACTTCCAAGCTGTTTTATTCGCCAGCCATTAGTATAAGGCAGGGGCCATTGATAAAAACCGGTTGCTTCACCGATAGCCGTAATTAAAATACTCGTTAATGATCCATATTTTCCGCTCATATAGTCATTATACTACAAATATTCTCGGCCGAGAATATTTGTAGTTGATTAAAATAAACTGGTTTGTTTGGTTTTGTTCAATAATTTCTCCCGTTCGGCTTCGGTAAATATATGTACCTTGCCAAACTCGCCGTCGTATCCGCCGGAAACATTTACTTTCCCCTCCCTCACCCTTACTACCGCATGGGCAATTTCCGGGGAAGATATTTTCGCTATTTGTTGTTCTGAAAAATCAAGAAGGATTTGAAATTCTGAAACTAATCCTTCATTGGATCCGCCTGGGTGGAGGAAATTTGTCATTTGATGGTACATCGCCATTACTTTTTTACTCTGCACCCCAACGCCATACACATCGGCAATAACTTCTTCAAGCGGAATTACACTTCTAAACGGAATTGCCCTGGGCGGCGCAAAACCCCATTCTCTGTCTGCTAAAACTTCCACCCTGTTTAACACTCCAACCAACAATTTTTTTCCGCATACAGGACAAAGACCTTTTAATTTTTTAGTCTGCGGGGGTAAACAGCTAAATTTACAATCACGGTGGCCGTCTAAATGATACTTCCCTTCTTCAGGGAAAAACTCTAGAGTACATACAAATTCACTTTGGTCTTTAGAACGAATAACGCGGATTATTTCCGCGTACGATAATTTATCCTCGCTAATTTCAAATACATTAGCTTCTCTTCCCAATTTGCGCAAGCTATGCGCGTCTGAATTGGAAGTTAAAGAGTATTTATCAAGAGTCGATATTTGCCAATTCATTTTTGGGTCAGAAGACAAACCTGTTTCTATGGCAAAAATATATTTTGATTGGTCGCCAAAGCCTTCTTCCACGCTATCAAAACCGGACAGACTGCCGAACAGCCCAAAATGCGGCGTCCATGCGTGAGCCGGAATTACTTCCGCCTGAGCGTCCGCGTCTTTCACAATTTTAACTAAGGTATCGCAACGCACGCCCATAATTGGCCGGCCATCGGATTTTAAATTGGCACCGGTCTTTTCCAGCCCCGTAATAATTCTATCTACCGCCGCGAAATTCGGTGCCCAAATTAAATTATGTACCCGCCTGACTTTGTCACCCTGTTTGTAGATTGACGACACCTCAGCCGTCAACATAAAATACGCGCGAGCGGATTTATCGCGCAATTGATACAACCCCGGCTTGGTTTCTTCTAAAGCTTCTTTTAACTCCAAAAGCCACTTAGGGTGAGTGAAGTCCCCGGTGCCGATAATATTAATCCCTTTTTTATCAGCCCAAACACCGATATTTTTTGGGTTTAAATCCTGCGAGCAAGCCCGGGAGTATTTGGAATGAATTTGCAGATCGGCAATAATTCTCATATACTAAAGTTTCTACTAAATACTAAAAAATACCAATCTACTAAACTACGAATGGGATCTTTAGTATTTTAGTGTCTTTCGTATTTAGTAGAAGACACTGTCATTATACCATTTTTTCCTATATACTGACTTATATGCTCAGTAATACAACTTTCAATTTGTTCTTTTATATCAACATTAATAATAGATTTCAGAAAAAATAATTCTTTATTTTGTTCATACGGATGACTAACTAAGATAATAAAAGAACAAACTACAAACGCCTTTAGATACCGGGAAAAAACGATTATATATATTTTATTAAATTTACAATAAATAATTACCTGCGCAACCGCGTTTGTAATTGAAAGTTGATATACTGAGTATGTCACAAACTGATATTTACTTAAAAAGCGCCGTAGCTGCTGCCAAAAAATTCGCTCCGATTTTTAAAAAATACTTCGGCTGTCCCAAAACTGTCTCTATAAAACACGGAGACCCTCATGATTTAGTCACCGAAATTGACCGCCGGATTGAAACAGGAATTCGAAAATACATTTTACAAAAATTTCCCACCCACAAAATTATCGGGGAAGAGTTTGGCGCATCTGCTTTGGGAAAAAATGACATAGTATGGATTATCGACCCCATAGACGGTACTACTAACTACATTCAAGGTTTGCCTTTTGCCTGCATCTCCATCGGTTTATGGGACGCTAAAGGCCCTTTGGTAGGCGTAGTTTACAATCCCATTTTAAAAGAATTATACACTGCCCAAAGGGATAAAGGAGCATTTTTAAACGGCAAAAAACTTCAAGTTTCCAAAATTTCTAAATTTGGCACGGCTTATGGCGGTTTCGGTTGGGGCCGGGACATTACCATTGCCATAAAAAGCTTTCCGGTGGTAATTTCCAACACCAAAAAAATCCGCACCTTGGGCTCCTCTACTTTGGAAATTTGTTTAATTGCCCGCGGCGTTTATGACTTTCTGATTCAAAAAAGAATTAACGTTTGGGACTACGCCGCCGCGGTCTTAATCTTGACCGAAGCTGGAGGAAAAACCACCGACACTAAAGGCCAAAACCTAAACCTTCAATCAACCAGCATACTTGGCACCAACGGAAAAATTCATAAAGAAATTTTGCAGGTTATTAAAAAACTCGGGGATTAAATCTCCGAGTTTTTTAAT
>CAYIHW010000032.1:0-13245 GCA_964363335.1 uncultured Candidatus Saccharibacteria bacterium | reverse complement strand
TAAGATTGATAATAAATTTAACTAAATCAAGATAAGGGAATCTTGTGTCATCCCGGAATCCCGACTTGTCGGGATGTCCGGGATCCATTCGGCGTCAAGAACTAGATTCCGTCCGCCAGCTTGGCGGATCGTCTGACCTTGCCTATCGGCAGGCTGACTCGTCCGGAATGACAGGTTGGGGGTTATAGTAAATACCTTGAAGCTGACTCATTAGACCTCTTGCATAACCTGCTTTCAAATGATTTTTTTCATAATTTTGAGCGAAAAACTTGAAGAAAAATGAAGGCGTAGCCAACGATTACGGTGAATTTTGATGAAAGTTTTGTAGCCAAAATTTGGAAAAAATGCTTGAAATTGAGGTTATGCAAGAGGTCTATTAACACAAAGTAAAAAAATTTGCTATAATGAAGTTACTTAATAGTAAGACTTCTGTTTAAGAAGCCCTGTTTTTTTTAAACTCTTAATAGACCCTTATGAAAAAAATTATAAAGAAAATTGAGATTTTGTTTAGTTTCGCGCTTCACGCAATCGCCGGTTTATTTTTGAAGTGATTTGGCAACTAAAAAACTCCCTCCCGATGATATCGGGAGGGAGTTTTTTAGTTATTTTATTTTGGCAATGGCTTTGGCCATGCGGGATTTTCTCCTGGAGGCGGTATTTTTGTGGATTACGCCGTTTTTGGCGGCCTTGTCCAAGGTGGACATGGCTTTTTTCATAGCCTCGGCGGCTTCGGCTTTTTTGCCGGCAGTAATCAGTTTCTTTACTTCTTTGACCGCAGATTTGAATTTGTCTTTGGTGGTGATGTTGCGTTTGCGTCTGCGAATGGACTGGCGCATGGCCTTGGCGGCCGATTTAGTATTGGGCATAAATAGATTATTCCTTCTAGGCTCTCTCTCCTAGTGAGGAGAGAGTTAGACCTGCCCGCCAAAGCTTGAGCTTAGGCGATTGCGGGCGGGGAGAGGTTGATTAAATATAGTTAATATAAAAAACTGCTTGTCCCGTAAAATTAATTCCGACATGGACAATTAATTTATTGGGACGACTTGAATATTCTACCATTTGTTAAGGAAAATGACAAGCCCCCAAATTACGCACGGTGCGCAAAGTGGGGGCTTTAGTTGTGTGGTCGTTTTTTGCCGGCTTCATTGCCAGCGGATGTTGAGGAAGCCGGCGACAACGCGCTCGTTGCCCTTGCCGACCTCGTAGTTGATTCCTGCGAGAATTTTCTTATATCGGAACATAACGGTTGGTCCGACAAAGAATAAGTGCTCGGTTGCGGAATGCACGACGGGTTCGTGGTGGGCGGACTTTTTTTCCGTCGCTTTATTGGCCGGGCCAATGTAACAGCTGGAGCTGGCTCCAAAGAAGAATCCCTTGCCGACGTGGCGCGCGAGTTCAAACAGCGGTTCGCAGGTGGTGAACTTAACGTTCCCACCGCGGTAGCTGTCTACCCAGCTGGCTACGAGCCAGTTGTGGGATTCAACCTCAAATCGTCCGCCGAGTATTGCGCTGGTGCCTAGGGTTGTGCCCTTGGCTAAGCCAATGTGTGGCTCAACGAACAGTTCGCCGCCGTGTTCCAGTTCTCGCTTAAAGCGGTAACCGAGATTGACGAATCCAACCCCCCTGCCTTCAGAAGAGACCGCTCCGGGAGTGAGTGTCCACCCCTTGGTCTCATACGACAGGGACGCCCGCTTGTAGGGCTCAGATACAACCCCTTCGGTTGAGACGCTGGCCTTGTGGCCAGTTGAGTGCTCTTCGGCCAGAGCAGGGATGGTGAGGGTAGTGAGAGTCGCCAAAGCAATTAATACGACCTTAATCATGAAATCCTCCTACAGATTTGATGGCATTTAAAAAACCCGCTACAAGAGCGGATGTTTCCCAAACAGTTTACTATATTAACCTCCTAGTGTCAATGCCTGTATGGATTGACACGGGTGAATTGGTGGATACAATGATGCCCATTGTGTTGAACGATGGGCATCATTGTACAGTGCTTTCTGCTTAGCTACTCAGCGTCAGCAGGATGAACAATACCGGTGAGTTTGCCCTTGTTGGTCAGGATGTCGGTGTAGAGCTCAATCTGCGAGTACGCCGGACTTTCAATGCCAATGGCCACGACTGTGCCGTCGAGCTCGGGCCGCATGCCAACAATTCGCAGGAGCTTGCCGTCAAGCAGGAGGTGGGTTTGGGTGATGGAGAAATCGGAATCATCACACTCCAATCGCTCAGTGATAATTTCAATTTCTTTGTCCAGTTTCTCAAAAGGCGTCCATCCGCCTTTGGAGCCGGGGCCTAAAGCACCGCCGGAGTAATATTGCCTCCGGTATAGCACCTTGGCCTTAACTGAAGAAGTTACTGTGGGCATATTGCCCTCCTTTAATGTTCCAATTTTCAGACTTGGATGTGCATCAAAATCTGAAAAAGGGAGGGGAACAAGTGCAATGTTCCCCATAAAAGCTTTGTTGATGGTAAGCCACACCAGAGTGGGGTTTGAAAGCTACCCACAAGAGCTAACCTTTTTACGGCTGGTCAGGCTGTGGACCTAAAGCCAGCCGGTTAATAGATGTTTGTTAAACGGGCCGCCACAAGGCAGACAGTCTATTTCCAAGATGTAATCTTCCGGGCCTAACCAGCTGTGGCATCGCGGACGTTGGGTGATAGTCCTCGGGGCTCTGACCCCAAAATAGTAGTCGCCATCGTCACGCAAACTTACCACAATGACATAGAACCCTTTTTCTTTTTCCGCAATTGCCAGCAGCCCTTCCGCAATTTTCTCAGCTGCCTTTTCAATGCCCTGCAGTTCGCCGTACAGTGAGTTAGAACGAGCAGAAATTGCCGAGGCTATTGCGGACACAGACACTGGAATGTCGGGTGTTCCATAAAGTTCAAGTCTCATTTATTTATCCTCCTCAGGATTAGAAAACGCGTATTCATACCCCGCCGAGTGTTTTTGTTTTAACCATTGAATATACCATAAATTTAAGTTATAGTCAATGGTATTAACTATTTATTACGCGTATTATCGCATATTTAAAAGTAAATTTATATTAAGAAAATAATAGTCAAAAATATTGACTAATTTCTTAAATTATACTATCATGTATTTATTGAATAAATGATCTTAAATTTTCAAACTGTCATTGCGAGTGCATCCGAAGCAATCAACGGTCTTCAATTATGTATAGATTGCTTCGTCAGATGCATTCCTCGCAATGACAAACATTAGACAAATATGGAACTATCAGAGGTTTTGGTAAAAATTGGATTAAATGATAAAGAAGCCAAAGTGTATTTGGCTATGTTAGCTTTAGGCCCAGCTACAGCGTACAGAATTGCACCGAAAGCCGGAATTAAGAGGTCTATAGCTTATGTTGTTTTAGAAAGTTTACAAACTCGCGGGCTTGTTTCGGTTGTGCCAGAAGGGGAGAGGAAATTATTTGTAGCCGGCGATCCTGGGAAATTACTTGGAGAAATTGAACAAAAGAAAGAGCTTTATAAAAGATTTTTACCAAACTTGGAAGCATTGTATTTAGACGCGTCAAAAAAAGAAAAACCACAAGTGCAGTTTTTTGAAGGCAAGGAAGCAGTGTACGGCTTGTACGAAAAAATTTATGAGTCCAAAGACGTGGCATTTTTTTCTACTATCCGTGATATCCTGTCCGAGTTTCCGGAATTTCCAAAAAAATTAAACGAAAAGGCTATGCAGGGGAAAGCTCATGTGCGAGAGCTTCTTACTAAAAGTTCGCAGGATATTGCGTATGCAAAAACTATGAAGCATGGTCAATATTTTGAGCAGCGATTTGCCGGAGGGATTGGAGAATTTTTTACGGATAATTGTTTGTTCGACGGCCAAGTCGCATTTTTTGCTTTTGACCCATTTTTGTATGCGGTACTGGTGCGTAGCGACGGAGTATATAAGTCTTTAAAAACTTTATACGAATTTGCCTGGGGCTCTGCTGAACCTTTTGAGCAAATATTAAAAGACGAAGAAAAAACCGCTCTGGTATGAGATTTTTGACAAGGATTTTTATAGGGGTATAATTAGATTATGGAACCAAAAGATGTAAAAACTTTGTTTGAATACTTTGATGGGCAATTTGGTGAAGTTAAGGGTGAAATTCATCAGTTAGCTCAAAAAGTTGAAACCTTGCAGACGTCTGTTGATAATTTAACTCATATGGTAAAAGGTTTTCAAGAAGAAATGATAGTTAACAGGAACAGGATAGATGTGTTAGAAAAATGGGCCAGACAAGTTTCAGAAAAAGTTGGGATTCCATTACCGTTTTAATTTAGAAAAATCTTCATAAGTTTACAAAGATGACCATTGCGCAACACAATGGTCATCTTTGTATGTAACCTCTCCCCGGCTCTTCCCTCAGCAGGGGAGGGAGCAGCTATTTTATTTTTCCCCGAATTTTCTTTATTTTCTTTATCTCGGCTATTTTATCGCGGAGACGGCCGGCAAGTTCATCCCAGTAGTAGATCCGCCTGCGGCGTATCACTACGGGACTTCGGTTAAGCTTATTTTTTTCGAAGCTTGGTTATTTTTTTGACCTCTCCTATCTTATCCCTTATTCTGGCAGCTACCTCGAATTCTAAATTTCTGGCGGCTAAGTCCATTTGCTCGTTGAGTTCGTCTAAATAAAATTTAATTTCTTCGCCGGTCATTTTGGACGGATCGACTTTGCGCTCCTGCTCGTCTTGTTCGATTATTTTTTGTCCGGCCAGACGAGAATCGTTTATGGCTTTAATAATGCTTTTGGGAGTAATCCCGTGGGCTTTATTGTAGTCTTCCTGCACCTTTCGGCGGCGAGTGGTTTCGTCCATAGCGGCTTTCATACTGCCGGTAATCCGGTCGGCATACATAACCACGTGGCCCTCAAGATGGCGGGCGGCGCGTCCCATCATTTGCATAAAAAAAGTTTCTGAGCGTAAAAAGCCTTCTTTATCCGCATCCATAATTGCCACCAGCGAAACTTCGGGCAAGTCCAGTCCTTCGCGAAGCAAATTAATGCCGATGAGTACGTCAAAAACGCCAAGGCGCAAGTCACGCAAAATTTCCAACCGGTCAAAGGTGTCTACGTCGCTGTGGAGATATTGTACCTTGATGCCGTCTTCTTTTAAATATTCGGTTAACTCTTCAGCCATACGTTTGGTTAAAGTGGCTACCAGCACGCGCTGGCCTTTTTTAGTAGTTTCTTCAATCCGCTGGACTAAATCATCCACTTGGTTTTTAATGGGCTTAATTTCAATAGTTGGATCAATTAATCCCGTAGGACGAATTAATTGCTCTATAATAGTCGGAGTAGCCGAAACTTTATTTTTCTCCCCTGACGAGGGGAGATGTCCCGCAGGGACAGAGAGGTTATTTTGGCTCAGACACTGCTGAATTTCCCACTTGCCGGGCGTGGCGGAGACAAACACGCACTGATTAATTTTGTCTAAAAATTCCGGGAATCTCAGCGGGCGATTATCCAGAGCCGAAGGCAGACGAAAGCCGTAATCTATCAGCGTAGTTTTGCGCGACTTGTCGCCTTCGTACATGGCGCCAATTTGTGGAATGGTTTGGTGGGACTCATCTATGAATAATAAAAAGTCATCCGGAAAATAATCAATTAAAGTGGAAGGCGGACTGCCGGCCGGCCGGCCTTCTATAACCCGGGAATAATTTTCAATGCCCGACACAAAACCGGTATTAGTGAGCATTTCTAAATCAAAATTTGTGCGCTGCTCCAGGCGGGCGGCTTCTAAAATTTTTCCAACAGCTTTTAATTCTTTTAATCTGGCAGAAAGCTCGGCGCGAATATCGTCGGACGCGGCTTGTAATTTTTCTTCGGTGGAGACAAAATGCTTGGCCGGGAAAATGGTAAATTCTTTTAAGTCCTCCAATTTTTTTCCGGAGACCGCGTCCAGCCGTTCAATTTTTTCGATTTGGTCGCCGTCAAAATCCATACGGATAATGGTGTCTTCGGAAGACAAAATAATTTCTACTACATCACCGTGACTGCGAAAGGTGGCGCGAGCCAGTTCGGTATCGTTGCGGTGATATTGTAAATCCGTCAGCCTTCTGAGCAGTTTGTTGCGCTTAAAACTTTGGCCTTGTTTAACGTTCAGCGCTAAGTTCAAATAATTGGCCGGATCACCGAGGCCGTAAATGCAGGATACAGAAGCGACAATTAACACGTCTTTGCGTGACAGCAGGCTTTGGGTGGCGGCATTGCGCAGGCGGTCGATTTCTTCATTAATTTGGGTTTCTTTTTCTATGTAAGTATCAGAGCGGGGGATGTAAGCTTCGGGCTGGTAATAGTCATAGTAGGACACAAAATAATGTACGGCATTGCGGGGAAAAAATTCTTGAAATTCCGCGGCCAGCTGAGCGGCCAAGGTTTTGTTGTGGGAAATAATTAACGTGGGTTTGTTAATTTTTTCCACCAGATTCGCCATGGTAAAAGTTTTCCCGCTCCCTGTTACGCCAAGTAGCGTTTGGAAGCGGTTTTTAGCCTTTAAGGATTTTAACAATCCTTTTATGGCGTTAGGCTGGTCGCCAGCCGGTTTAAATTGTGATTTTAAAATAAATTTATCCATATAAAATTAGTATATAGTATTTGGCATATAGTATAAAGATAAAAAAAGACGGCTGCAGACTCGGAGTGATATCTGCAACCGGCCGCTTAATGGTTAAAGCGGACTTGAGTCCCTGGTGAGGGGAAACTATTTTGGGAGTGGTGCGTGGGGCTCAGGCAAATGTGCCCATTCAGTCCGTACAGGAAAGGCTCGCATTTGAGCAACGTACCACCCAGGGAAACGGGAGCAGACTACCAAAGCAATCAAAAGCGGAATGGTCCCGCCGCTCGCAATTGGCTTTTAGCCTGTCTTAAGGGCACTGACGGCTCTAATCCCGTTTTATATATTCCTCCTAAATCTTTCAGCAGTGGAGGACGGCTATTAGTCTCGTCCTCTATGGTTGTCTGAAGTTGGATTATCCGCAAATCCCTCAAACAACACTACGCTGCTGATGTGCGCAGGCTTGGAAGATTCCTCCGAATCCAAAGCCTGCGCAAGCTCAATAAATTTTTGCAAGGAAAGTTCCGAAATCTTGCGCTTAGCACTCGTGTTAATTTAACCCGGCTTTATGGGTGGCCAATAGCCAGGGAACTAATTCTTAAGTGCCGTAATTTTACTTAATTTAAGCCTTTTTGTCAACGCTTCTTATTACTGCTAAAATAAGGATATGATTTCATATTTACAAGGAAAAATATTGGAAAAGGGTTTAAGTTTTTTAATTGTGGAAAATCAAGGCATTGGCTACAAAGTTTTTGTTACGCCCGAGGTGTTGGAAAATAAAATCGGGGATAGTGTAAAGTTTTTTACCTACCATAAAATTTCCGAAGACGGACAATCGCTTTTTGGCCTGCCGGATTTTGCCACGCTGCAATTTTTTGAATTGCTTATTACCGTCTCTGGTGTTGGCCCCAAAGTGGCTTTGTCCATACTATCAGCCGCGCGGGTAGACGCGGTTAAGCAGGCCATTGCCGGCCAAGACGCGGGGATGTTCAAAAGAATTTCCGGCGTGGGCACCAAGACCGCGGAAAAAATTATTGTGGAGCTAAAGGATAAGGTATTAGCGGACAGCGGACAGCGGACAGTGGCGAGCAGTGAAGTGTTTGATGCGCTGCTGGCTTTGGGTTATAACCAAAGGGAAGTTAGGGAAGTAATTGGGAGGGTTGATTCGGCTACGGGGCAAGGAGAGCAGATTAAGCAAGCGTTGAAATTTTTAGGTAGAGCCTAAAAATTAATTTTCAATTTGAAATTTGATAGTTGGTATTTATGCATCTAATAGAGATAATAGATAAAGACAAGCAGGAATATAACAAATTTGTTGCCGTATCAGATAGCGGCAGTTTTTTGCAAAGCTACGATTGGGGACAGTGGCAGGCGAGTTTGGGGCGGATAGCTTACAGGTATTGGATAGTGGATAATGACCGGAAGCAGATTGGCGCAATCCAATTAATTAAAATGCCATTGCCATTAGGTAAGTTTTATTTGTACGCACCGTACGGCCCTGTAGGGGCTGAGAATTATGAATGGCTAACAGAAACAATTAAAAGAAAAATTTCAGAAGCGATGTTTGTTCGCGTAGAGCCAAAAAAATCAGCAAGTATACAAGTATACAAGGATGTATGTATAAAGTCCCCCAATATTCAGCCGGGGAAAACTTTAATCATCGACTTATCCCAGTCCACAGAGGATTTGCTTAAGCAAATGCACCCCAAGACCCGCTATAATATTCGTTTGGCGGAAAAACACGGCGTGGAAATTAAAGATGAATTTGATATTTCTATCGGCCACGGGCTGTTTGCGCAGGAGGCAACGGATCTGATTGTAGAAACCGCCGCCCGCCAAGGGTATAAGGGCCATGGAAAAAGTTATTACCAACAATTGATGGATTTTTTTGCAGTCCATAATCGCGGCGGTTTAAAGCTCCATATTTATAAGGCCATTTATCAAAATCAGCTCCTGGCCTCGGCCATTATGGTGGATTTTGGCAATACACGGACATTTTTATTTGGCGGTTCCGCGGAAGAGCATAAAAATGTTATGCCGCCTTACTTAATGCACTGGCAAGCTATACGGTCTGCCAAATTAGCTGGCCTAAAACATTACGATTTTTGGGGCATAGAAACTTCTGCCGGCAAGCCCGCGGGGTTTGTCCGCTTTAAATTAGGATTTGGCGGCCAGAAGCGGGAATACGCCGGCGCGCATGATTTAGTTTTAAACCCGTTGTGGTATAAAATTTATCGCTTAAGTAGAAAATTAGCTAAATTAAAAAAATAACGTAATTTTAACGGCCGTTAAAATTACGTTATTTTTTGTAAATACCAAGAATATTATTTGCCGGCGGCTTGGCGAACTAATTTTTCGGTAATAATTTTACTACCTGCTGTTTTAGCCAAATTGCCAGCTCGGACTAAAAATTGCAAAGCTTTTTGGTGGCGCATATCTTGGAAGTAATCTTGGGCATATTTAACAGCCGCGTCTATGGCCGGAAATTCAAAAAAGTAACCAAAATGATTTTCTAAGCCCTGGGCTTGCATACAGCAGTAAGCGGTTTGGGCGGCTGGTGTACGAGGGGGAAACTCGTAGTCTAAATTTAAAATCCAGACAATTAAAATTTCCAATTTTTCTACGGTTAACCCGATGTTGGAAAAAATGGCCTGCAGAACATTGTCTTGGGGAGCCAGGCGGAGCAATCCGCCCAGTAGCATCAGGCTGCCAATTTTATGGTTATGTAATTTCATAGCCAGCAGGAACGCCTCAAATGGAACCTGGGTAATATTTTTTGATTCGGTCTGACTGGATAATTTTATATAATTGGTTAAAAAGATTTGAGCCGCGGAAGTATCTATTTTTAGTTTAGCAAAAAGTTTTATAACCGAAGGAGCGTAAAGGAGCGCTGAAAATAAATCTTCCATGGCCATTTCGCGTTTGCGTTTTAAGGCAATTAAGCAAGCGTTATTCCATGCCGTTTTGGCGCTGGGGCTAAATAGGGAATAGATGTCTATTGATTGAATTATTTTTTGTTTCGTAGGCACGTTTGGAGTTTTTAACATCGGTAAAAAGTTATGCCATTTTTCTTTGCCAACGCGCGTTTTATTTGGCACGCCGGAAAATTCCAGCAAATAACCTTCATAAAGCGCGCTAATGCTCCAAGGATCAGAGTTGGAAGACTGGTATTTTAAGCTTTGATTTAAGCCTGGCATTTTTGTTTGTTGGTATCGGAATCGAATTTACTGTCCACTATATAATAGTATAAGAGATTTTTTATTTTTTGGCTATTTACAGTATAATAAGACTACTTATGAAATTTCTCAAAGCTTTAATCCCGTCGGTAATATTAAAGGTTATTCGTCCCATTTACCACGGGGCGGTGGCTTTAATGGCGGATTACTATTTTGATGAACCGAGCAAAGAGCTGACGGTTATTGGGATTACAGGCACGGCCGGCAAATCTACCACTACGCAGATGCTGTCCAAGATGCTAAATACAGCCGGCAAAAAGTGCGGGTTTATTACCACGGTCAGTTTTTCTGACGGCAATTCAGAAGAAATAAACAAACACGGGCTTTCTATGCCCGGCGGCTGGCTGCTGCAAAAACAGTTAAAAGAGATGCTGAAAAACGGCTGCAAGTTTGCGGTGGTGGAGTGCACTTCCGAAGGCTTGGCGCAGAATCGTCACTTAGGGATTGATTTTGATTATGCCTTGTTTACCAATTTAAGCCCGGCGCATACGCAAGCGCATAATGGATGGGAAAATTATAAAACGGCTAAAGGCAAATTGTTTGCGGCCGTTGGTATTTCTCAAACCGGCATAGCAAAAAAAACTATTGCGGCAAATTTAGATGACGAATCGGCTGAATATTTTTTAGCCTTTCCGGCCGCGCAAAAATTAGGCGTAAGTTTTTTCGGGAAGACATCTGCCATTTGCAATAAAGTTTATCAAGCAAGTAAGACAGAAAAAGGTTTTATTCTTGGACAGACAGATTTTCTAGTTCACCTTTTGGGAGAATTTAATAAATACAATGCGGCCTTGTCCGTGGTAGCCGCGGAAAGTTTAGGGGTGAGTTTAGAAGATTGTCAGAAAGCTTTGGTGGAATTAAAAGTAATTCCCGGCCGCATGGAAGAGATTGAAAATAGTAAAGGCTTTCGGGTGTTTGTGGATTATGGTTGTGAACCGGTAAGTTTTACCGCCGCCTTAAAAGCCGCGGCCGCCTTGCCGCACCAAAAATTAATTCACGTATTCGGCTCCACCGGCGGGCATCGCGACAGCCAAAAGCGGTTTTTATTTGGCCAGGCCAGCGCGGGGTTAGCAAACCAAATTATTATTACCAATGACGACGTATATGACAGCGACCCGGAAAAAATTGCTAAGGATATAGAAGCAGGAGTGAAATTAGCATACAGTAAAGAGCATATAGCAAATAGCTGTAAAATAATATTAGACCGAAGAGAGGCAATTCAGTATGCCTTAGCCATTGCCAAGCAAGGGGATTTGGTTTTAATAACCGGCAAAGGCAGTGAACAATTTTTAGTTCTGCCGGGGAATAAAAGAATTGAATGGGATGATAGAAGTATAATAAAAGAAATATTATCAAACAAAAAAATATAATTAACACGATTTGAGCGGCCGCTCAAATCGTGTATAGAGAAGGATTATATGGCAGAAGAGAGTTTGGTTAGTATCGTCTTGGATAGTCTGTGGGTGGCGGCACAATTTTTGCCGAGGCCTTTTGAAACAAAATACGCTTGGGCTAGAAGGCTTAAATATATCGACCCTGATAAAGCCTATAGAACTTTAAACCATTTGGAAAAACGGGGAATGGTTAAGGTAGAAAAAAGAGGTGAGAATAATTTTGTTGTTTTAACCAGTAAAGGGGAGTTGGCGGTTTTGCTTAAGAAGGCTTCGATTAAGAAGGAAAAAAAGTGGGATGGCAAATGGCGGTTAATAATTTTTGATATTCCGGAGGATGTCAAGCACAAACGACGAGAGTTTAGGATTTTGTTGAAGCGCAATGGTTTTATTAAACTGCAGGCTAGTGTTTATGCCAGTCCATATTCGCTAAATCGGGAGGCAATTGCGTATTTGCAAAAGTCTGGCCTCATGGCTTACATAAGAATTTTGAAAGTTGAGGAGATGGACAATGATGTTGATTTAAAAAAGAAATTTAAACTCGCGTCTTTGACATAAAATGAGCGGCCGCTCATTTTATGTCAAAGAGTAAAGAGTAGTGTGGGCTAATGTATGATTTTATACATAGATACTACGGATTTTAGCAAAGTAACTTTTGCGGTTTCGGAAATGTCATCCCGGCCAAGTAAGGCGCATGCCGGGATCCAGAAAAATAGATTCCGGACCAAATCCGGAATGACATGGCAAAAGTCTTTTGTGATTGATCGGCATAAAAGCTACCTGACTCTTCAAAAATTGGACGAGTTTTTTAAACTGGTTGGCGTTCAGTCTTCTCTCCCTGCCTCTTCTCCTCGCCAGGAGAAGAGGGGTATTATAAGGAAGATTTATGTGAACAAAGGGCCGGGGAGCTATACCGGCACGCGGATTGGCATAACTATTGGCCAGGCATTAAGTTTGGCTTGGGATGTGCCGGTTAAATTCTTAAGCAAAGACAAATTTAAGACTGCAGATACGCGGATTAAAAACAGATAACGCTGATAAAACCAAAAACATTCGCCTATGGGCGAATGTTTTTTATCTGCGAAATCTTTTTCCTATCCGCGTATCTGCGGTCTCTATTCCTTTAGTTTAAAAACTTTTACCGTAACCAGTAAAATAACTATTAGCCATACGGTGAGGATTAAAATATCAAAACTCAATTTATTAAAATCAAACGGGTAGAGGTAGGCTTGCCGCAGACCGTCGGATAGGTAAGTAATGGGCAGGAGTTTGGCAAACACTTGGAGGCTGTGGGGCAAAGACTCAATGGGATAAAAAACGTTGCCCAACAAAGTCAGAGGCAGGCCTATTGCCGAAGTAATCGGCGCGGCAGTGTCGTAGCTTTTGGCAAAGCTGGAAATAATCAGCCCTAGTAATAAAAAAATCGCGCCGCCTAACAGCACTAAAATTAACGTGGAAAATATATTGCCGGCAAACCCCGTATAATCACCAGGGTAGCTATACGGGGCAAAACCGGCGTCAAAAGCAAACACGCCCAGCAGAGTTAAAATTACAGTTTGAGCCAGTACAGTTACCAGTCTGGCGCTAACTAGACTGGTAGCCAATTGCCATGGCTTTATAGGCGTGGCCATAAGGCGCTTGATAATCCCTCGCAATTTTAAATCTACCATCCAGTAAGCCAGGCCGTAAATTCCGCCTTGCATTATGGTCATGGCAATTATGCCCGGCAGGACATAATTGGAATATTCCATTCCTGTGCCCATACTTTTGCCTATTGGCAACACCGACAAAGCGACATAAATAAACGCCGGCATAAGAATGGTCCAATAAAAACCTTCCTTTTCCCGGAAAATCATTTTTAGGTTGGCTTTAAATAATTCGATAAACGAATTCATAGTAGCGATCCTAATCTCCGAATGACATCCGAATTCTCCGAATGAATCCAATTAGAAGCATTCGTATATAATTCGTTGTATTCGGATCGGGTTATTATTCCTCGTAGTCTTTGCCCGTTAATTTTAAGTACACGTCTTCTAAGGAAGCGGTTTTAACCGTGA
>CAYIHW010000031.1:0-13301 GCA_964363335.1 uncultured Candidatus Saccharibacteria bacterium | reverse complement strand
AGGGAATTGATTACAACTACAAAAATACTCGCTGGAATTTGCTGTTTAAAAAAGGCTCTTCATTGAATTACTATATCCATGGAGCTTACTGGCATGATAAATTTGGTCAGCCAATGAGCCACGGTTGTATTAATGTTTCCTATAAAAACGTGGAGCCGCTTTATAATTGGGTCGATGTTGGTACGAAGGTTATTATTCAGTAATTAAGGGTCTGTTGCCAAACGCCATTTTGACTGCAGACCCATTAAATAAATGTTTAAAATATTAAAAAATTATGCCAATATAAAATTTGGTTTATCCCAAAAACTCGATGGGCCAATGGAATTAGCCGGAAGCGGTGAGTTTGCTTTTCGGGAAATATTTTTTGCGAAGAACCATATCAACATAAACCAAACTGTTGGCGCAAAACTAGCACACTCGGAAAATGTTGTTTTGGTTGGCGTCAAAGATCGCGGGACAGTAATTCAGAATGTCGATGGTTTAGTGACAAAGGATGCTGATGTTGTTTTAACAATCACCGTGGCCGATTGCTATCCAATTTATTTTTTTGCCCCAAATGAAAATGCCATTGGTTTAGCCCATAGCGGGTGGCGGGGGAGTGTGGGTACTTTAATTGAAAATACCATCAAAGAAATAAAAACAGACCCCGCGAGCTTATTTGTTGGTATTGGTCCGGGCATTGGGCTATGTCATTTTGAAATCCGCAATGATACTATTAAAAAGTTTAAAGATTTTCCTAACGCGGTAAAGTATCGGGGTAAAAAAATATTTATTGACTTGCCCAAAGTTATTAATCATCAGTTAATAAAAGCCGGGGTTAAGCCTAAAAACATTGAATTTATTGGGGAATGCACATATTGTGAGCCAAATAAATACTTTTCCTACAGGAGCGACAAACCTGCAAAAATCCAAGCCATGGTGGCGTATATTGGGCTCTAATATTGCCAAAAGTCCCAATTTTGCTATAATAGACCTGTTGCGTTTTAATTTTTATCCAAAAAGTGCTGTTTTGCCAAAACCTAGTTAAAAACTTTTCCGCTTAACTACGGTTAAACATCAAAATTTTTAACGTCGGTTTTGTCTAAAATATCCCATTTTGGCTAGTAAAATTAAAACGCAACAGGTCTAATAGCAGAAGTGTTTTAGAGGATCAAAGCCCAATACATAATCATTTTTTAAAACTTAAATGCACCCAAAACTTAAACTGTTTGCCTCATTGTTCGCTATTTTACTCATAGCCGCCGCCGCTGTTTGGATTAGCTTGCCTCAGGGCAGTAAAATTAGCTTAAAAAAACTTAAAATTCCTTATAGCCAAGAGTTTAAGGTTCACTTGGGTTTGGACTTGCAAGGCGGCAGCCATTTGGTTTACCAGGCCGATTTTAAAGACATAAAGTCACAAGACCAGGCCGATGCCTTAAATTCCGTGCGCGATACTATTGAACGCAGGGTAAACAGTTTTGGAGTAAGCGAACCTTTAGTGCAGGTTACAGGGAATGACAGGATTATTGTGGAGCTTCCCGGTATTAAAGATATTAATGATGCCATAAATCAAATCGGTCAAACTCCGCTGTTGGAGTTTAAAACGCAAAATTCAGAGCAGCCGGTATTGGCGCCGGATGCCAACGGGCAAATTACCGTAGACGCCTCCGCGGGCTGGAATTATACCGGACTGTCGGGAAAGCAATTAAAAAAGGCCAGTGTAGATTATGAGCAAGACAAAGCGGTTTCCAGCCAGGTAGTAGTGCGATTAGAATTTGACGATGAGGGTAAAAAATTATTTTCAGATATTACCTCAGCAAGTATTGGCAAACCGATTGCCATATTTTTAGACGGACAACTTCTATCTGCCCCAACGGTGAAAACCGCAATTACCGACGGGGTAGCCATAATTTCCGGTGATTTTACCGTTCAACAAGCTAAAGATTTATCTACCAGACTTAACAGCGGCGCTTTACCAGTGCCCATTAAGTTAATTTCCCAGCAAAATGTGGGAGCCACTTTAGGTAAAGAGTCGGTGCAAAAATCCGTAGCTGCCGGCCTTATCGGCCTGTTAATGATAGTTGTTTTTATGATTGTTTACTATCGCTTTCCGGGACTGTTGGCCGTTTTAGCCTTGCTGATTTATGCCGTTGTGTCCTTCGCAGTATTTAAAATCGGGGTGTCGTTTACGGCCTTGCTTTTGGTGGGATTATTTTTCTTCCTCGGGTTGACTGTTAATTTTTGGTTCGGCATTTTAGCATTTTTTAGCTACATCCTGTTAATTTTCCTCAAAGGCCTCTCCCCGGTAACTTTAACTTTAGCCGGAATCGCCGGATTTATTTTGTCTATTGGCATGGCGGTGGACGCGAACATTTTAATTTTTGAAAGATTAAAAGAAGAAATCCGCGCCGGCAAGGAAATTCATAAAGCCGTGGAAGACGGCTTTGCCAGAGCGTGGCTGTCTATTCGCGACTCAAATGTATCCAGTTTAATTACTACCGTGATTTTGTATATATTCGGCACCCCTTCCATTAAAGGGTTTGCTTTAACTTTAGGCATTGGCATTTTAATTTCCATGTTTACCGCCATAACTGTTACCAGAACGTTCCTTAAAGTATTTATTGGTAATAATATTTTGACTCATCCATGGTTGTTTGGAGTCAGTAAAATTAAACCCGCTGTAGATTTAAAAAATAATTAATGAAAGATACAAATATACGGAAGCACAAATACCACAAATAATAACAAATGCTTAAAATTAGGATTTGTGGTTATTTGTTTCATTCGTGCCATTTGTAAATTTGTTTTGCGTATTCGTAAACTCTATGTTCAATACATTAAAATACACAAAGTTTTGGTTTACCGTAAGCGGTATTATTATGTTGTTCGGAATTGTGTCATTATCCGTGTACGGTTTAAAACTGGGGATAGATTTTAAAGGCGGGACCTTTGTGGAATTAAAATTTGACCAGGCCGCCTCGCAAGATAAAGTAAAAGCCGCGTTAGACCAGCAGGGGATTAAAAATTATCAGTTGCAGGTTGCTGAAAACAACAACATTATTATTAAGACTGAGAGTTTGGAAAAAGGCCAGCATGACAAAATGTTGGTTGAAATTAAAAACCAAGCTGGAAATTTTACTGAAACCAGGTTTGATTCCATTGGTCCGATTATTGGCAAAGAACTTAAGACCAATGCCATCTACCAGTTAATTATGGTTTCTTTAGGTATTGTTTTCTATATTGGCTATGCTTTTAGAAAGGTGGCTAAGCCAATAACCTCCTGGCATTTTGGCTGGGCGACGATTATCGCCCTTTTGCATGACCTTCTGTTCGTTTTGGGGTTCTTCTCCATCCTCGGGCACTTTAAAGGCGTTGAAGTAGACAGCTTGTTTGTTACGGCTATCCTGACAGTTTTAGGCTTTTCTGTGCATGATACTATTGTCGTATTTGACAGGGTTCGCGAAAATTTGAAACTTTTTCCGGGGCAAAGCATTGACTATATTGTCAATCACAGTATTGCTCAGACCATTGTTCGGTCCTTAAATACCAGCTTGACAGTATTGTTTGTTTTACTAAGTTTACTGCTATTTGGCGGGGAAACAATAAAATATTTCGTTTTAGCTTTGTTTGTGGGAATTATTGTTGGTACCTACTCATCCATATTCATTGCCAGTCCGGTATTGGTGGTATGGCAAAAGTGGAAAACTAAACAGACTTAATATTTAAATCCCCCTTATATAAGGGGGATTTTTATTTATTGTCCTATTTGACATACTTATTACTTTATGCTATACTAAGTAAAGATTATAATAGAATGAACTTGGATAAATATCAAACCTACAAATATGGGAATTCTTGACACTATAATTCATACCAAGCAAAATGAAACTCTAAACCAATTCAAGCCCTCAGAAATTGTAAGGGAAGTTTTGTTAATACTAAAAGAGCGCGATAGACAAATTCTGACTAACCGCTATGGGCTGGAAGGCCAGGAGGCCAAAACTCTCGCCGCTATCGGCCAAGAACAAAATTTAACCCGCGAGCGCGTCAGACAAATTGAAAAAGATTTGCTTAAAGCTTTAAAAAAGACGAGTCTAAAAAATACTTCTTTTGGCCAGGCAAAAGATTTTGTCCTGAATATTATTGCTGAACACGGCAGGATCATAGCGGAAGAAAGCTTGTTGATGCATTTGAACATTAGCGAACCGAGGGAAAAAAATGCCCTGGTGTTTATTTTGCACTTAATGGAAGAGTTGGACCATTTTATACACGATAACTATAAAAAAAGCTGGGTAACTATTCTGTTTAAGGAAGAGTTACTGCACAGCTTTGTGGCCGAAAGCAAAAAAATTATTGACTCGCGGAACGAACCGGTTTCTGCCGAAGCTTTTTTGGAAAATTTTAAACAAACCCAGTATTATTCGGAAAATCAGGCGGAATTACCCGACACGGTTGTATTGAATTACCTTGAGCTTACAGTAGAGATTGAAAAGAACGTTTTTGGCCACTGGGGCCTTTCACTGTGGAAGGAAGTCAAACCAAAAGATGTAGGCGACAAAGCGTATTTGGTTATGAAGCATAACAAAAAACCGGAGCATTATTCGGCAATTACCGAAATGATTAATAAATCAAAGTTTGACAGCCGCACCGCTTACAAGGAAACCGTGCATAACGAATTAATAAAAGATCCGCGATTTATTTTAATTGGCAGGGGCATTTATGCCCTTTCGGAATGGGGGTATAAACCGGGAGTGGTGGCCGACGTTATTTCGGAAATTTTGAAAGCCGCCAATCAGCCGCTGGCCAAAGAAAAAATTATTGAAGAAGTTTTAAAACGCCGGGTTGTAAAAAAGAACACCATCTTGGTTGGGCTTTCCAACAAAAAGTTTTTCAAAAAAGTCGGAAAAAATTCTTACGCCCTAGCGTAATCCGAAATGCTTTATCATCCGGAGTATTCGCCTGCGGGCCGGCAAGGATGATAGTTTTGGGTTATTAGGATTATATTTCTTTATCGAAACACAAATGGAAATTCTAAAAGACTTATTGCCGAATTTTACGGACATATTCCATATTGCCTTCCTGGTAGTAATTAAATACTACGGGTGGGTGCTTTTTATTTTCGGGCTAATTTATATGCTTTGGCGAATGTATTACGTGGAAATAGAGCATCAGTATGTTAACAGCCAGGAATGGGTATTTTTAAACATCAAAGTGCCAAGAGAAAATATGGTCAGCACCCTGGCGGTGGAAGCTATTTTTTCCCAAATGCATGCTTTGCATGTGGGCAAAACGTTTGCCGAAAGGTTTATTGAAGGCCAAATTCAACTTTGGTATTCTTTGGAAATTGTTAGTTTGGGCGGCAAAGTTTCCTTTTTATTGCGCATTCCCGCGAGAATGAAGGACGTGGTAGAGTCTGCTTTTTATTCCCATTATCCGCAGGCGGAAATAAGCGAAACCACGGACTATATGGAAAATTTCCATTACGACCCCGACCAGCCGGGCGAATATGATATTTTTGGTTCGGAATGGAAATTGTCAGATGATGATACTATCCCTATAAAAACCTATAAAGATTTTGAACATACCTCGGCGGAAGAAAAAATCATAGATCCGCTGGCTAATTTTTTTGAGGGTATGGCAAAAATTCAGCCCTACGAATTAATTTCTTTTCAAATTATTATTCAGCCCATATCTGACGAGGAATGGAAACCCAGGGCGGAAAGAAAAGTTAAAGAATTAACCGGTGAACAAATGCCTCACCAGGCAAGTTTTTTAGGATTTCTTATGATACCTTTTGAGTGGTTTGCCCATTTTAGTTATAAGGAAACTTTGTTTGGTGAGCATGGACATGGCGAGAAGGAAGAAAATAAACCCAAAAATAATTGGTTAAGCATGACGGAAATGCAGAAAGAGCGGGTAAACCTAGTGGAGCAAAAAGCGAGCAAAGCGGGTTATAAATCAAAAATAAGAATGTTATACATCGCCCCGGCCGATAAAATTGATATGACCCGAAAAGGTTTAATGTGCGGGCTCTATAGGCCCTTGGGTTCAGTTATGAGGAATAAACTGAAACCCGATGTCAGTACGACATGGACGGGAGTTGACGCGGTATTTTCCAAAACTCTGGAAAAACCTTACCTGGACTGGCTGCTTAAAAATAAAAAAAGAAAATTTATTAAGGGGTTTAAACAGCGGAATATCCATATTGGTTTGCCAAAATTTATTTTAAATTCCGAAGAGTTGGCCACGCTCTATCATTTCCCAATTACCACCAAAACTACTACAGCGCCTTCGTCCATTGAGAAGACGGAAAGCAAAAAATCTCAGCCCCCGGCTAATTTACCGATTGCCGGAGGTGATTCGGGATTTTAAGGCCTTGCGTTACGAGATACTACTTTTCCCCTACAGGTCGGGATCGGAATCGAGTTTCAAAATTTCAAAGCTTAACGACGCCAAATTATGGAAAACCAAAATCACGAAGACATAATTACCGTATTTGCTAAAACAAACTTCCGAAACCGGGAAGTGCCTTTTGGCATTAAAACAGATGACCGCCGCCGGCATATGTATTTAATCGGGAAAACCGGAATGGGCAAGACTACCTTAATGGAGAATATGGTCATTCAGGATATTCGCAATGGCCACGGCGTGGCGTTTTTAGACCCGCATGGGGATTCGGTGCAAAGAATTTTAGATTCTATTCCGGCTAACCGCGTCAATGATGTAATATATTTTAACCCGGCGGACTTAGAGTATCCGGTAGCCTTTAATATTTTGGAAGCGGTGGACACCAAGTATAAACATTTGGTGGCCTCGGGTCTTATGGGTGTATTTACTAAAATTTGGGCCAACCTCTGGTCAGCTAGAATGGAATACATTTTAAATAATACCATTCTGGCTTTACTAGATAGTCCCGGCAATACTTTGCTTGGTATTACTCGGATGTATGTAGATAAAAAATATCGCAAAAAAATTGTGGATAATGTTAAAGACCCAATGGTTAAAGCTTTTTGGGTTGATGAATTTGCCAACTACAACGAAAAATACCGCACCGAGGCCATTGCTCCGATTCAAAACAAAGTTGGACAGTTTTTAAGTTCCGGTATTGTCCGAAATATTGTCGGCCAGCCAAAAAGCACAATAGACTTACGCGAAATAATGGACAAGAAAAAAATCTTGATTATGGATTTGTCCAAAGGGAAAGTGGGCGAAGACAACAGCGCTCTTTTGGGGGCGATGATCGTAACCAAGTTACAGTTAGCCGCCATGTCGCGTACCGACATTCCGGAAAAAGAGCGAACCGACTTTTATTTGTACGTGGATGAATTTCAAAACTTTGCCACGGACAGTTTTGCTACCATTTTATCCGAGGCCAGAAAATACCGGCTAAATTTAATTGTCGGCCA
The DNA here is from genome assembly GCA_964363335.1 of uncultured Candidatus Saccharibacteria bacterium. GTDB lineage: Bacteria > Patescibacteriota > Doudnabacteria > UBA920 > UBA920 > PALSA-1336. Next base: position 5,916 of record CAYIHW010000031.1, on the reverse strand, counting down.
CCAATACATTGGCCAATTGGTGCAGGAACGCAACACTAAAGTTCGCGACGCGATTTTCGGCAACGTAGGCACACTGGTAGTTTTTCGCGTAGGGGCGGAAGATGCGGAATTTTTAGTTCGGGAATTTGACCCCATATTTACCGAAGTGGATATTGTAAATTTGCCCAAGTATCACATTATTTTAAAACTGATGATTAACGGCGTGGCCTCGGACGGTTTTTCCGCTGTAACTTTGGCGCCAAGTCCTTCTTTTGTTACCAATAACGGCGAAAAAACCATTAAAGTTTCCCGGGAGCGGTATAGTAATCCGGTTTTAGAAGTTGAAGAAAAAATTTCCCGCTGGATGGGATCAGATTTGCATGAAAGTTCAGCGTTGTTAGTAGGTGGAAACAATTCTGAAGCTGATGAAACTCCGGAAAAAATTGAGAAATTAACCCCTGTTCAGCAACTCTCTGAACCGACAGATTTTAAATTTCAACCGGATTCACCAAAACAAGAACCCCAGCACCAAAGTCGCGAGCCACAGCATCAACACAGAAATAAGCCCCAGAACCCCGATTCAAACAATCGAAATTCAAACCGGCGACAAGACCAGCAGCAGTCTGGTAAACATAGACCTGCTCCAAAAGGGAATAATCCTTCCAGAAATCAACTGCCACAAAAAAAAGAGAACCCGATTTGGGACCAAGTGGCCAGTATTCATACTGAAAAAACTGAACAAATCAAACAAAAAAATCGCGAAGTGGTAGAAAAAATCTTTGGAGATGACACTCAGCAACATGTCGCACCGGCAGAGCCCAAACCAGAAATTATAGTTCCTGATTCGCCCCAATCACCCTCAATTCCTTCTAACATCCGCACTAAAATCAATCCGGGCGAATCCCATACTTTTAACGATTTATAAAATTTATAGATGTTTTTTAATTTCTTCTTCCAGAGTGGCTTTGGGGGCGGCGCCGATTAGTTCGCCAACCATTTTCCCACCTTTGAAAAATTTGAGAGTAGGGATGCTCATAATGCCGTAGCGTCCGGCTAGCTGATTATTTTCATCCACGTTTACCTTGCCAACTTTCAGCTTGCCTTCGTATTCATTAGCAATTTCAGCGACTATTGGACCTAAAACTTTACAGGGCCCGCACCAAACCGCCCAAAAGTCCACCATTACCGGAAGCTCAGATTTCATTACTTCTTGTTCAAAATTTGCTTCATTTAGCGTAATTTCCGCCATAATTATCCTTTTTGTTGAACTTTATAAATGAGATTGCCTCGTTTATAAAGAGATAAGGTTAATTTTTAAAACTGTTTTTTAATTTTATCCACAAGGAGAAGGTTTGTCAACCACTAAAAGGGGCAATTAATTTGATATAATAGATATACGTAGAAACGAAAAAATCTTTAAAAATCCAGGTGTTCAAAAACAAAATTTTCACAATTTTGCCGTATTGGCTCATCGCAATTAGTTTTGTAGTATCCGTTCAGGGCGGAGTTTTTTTAATTGCCCAAACTGAAAGCAAGGGTCTTCCAGAACAAATCCTAATAGCCCCTCAAATTTTAGGAGCAAATACTTCGGTTAGAGGAGAACGATCAAATGAAGAATTTGAATTTAAATCATTGCGAGAACCGAATTATTCGGGCATTTTCGCCAAAAGCTTTTTAGTGTTTGATTTAGATTCCGGCAAAATTTTGTTTGAAAAAAACTCGGAAGAAAAACTTGGGATTGCCAGCTTAACAAAACTGTTAACCGGGCTAGTGGTATATAATAACAGCGATTTAAACGGTACTTTCCCGGTTCCGACAAACAGCGCAATTAAAATTAATCCAATTTTAGGTTTAATCCCGGGAGATAAGGTAAAAGCCTTGGATGTTTTTAACGCGATGTTGGTTGGCTCAAACAATGACGCCGCTTTGGCCTTGGTTTATTTTGTAGGCGGAACAAAAGAAAATTTTGTTTACTTAATGAACGAGCAGGCTAAAAAAATTGGAATGCGTAACAGCAATTTTTCCAATCCACTTGGTTTTGACAGTTTAGAGAATTATTCTACCGCTTCTGATTTAAAGCTTTTAATTACTCAAGCGGAAAATCTCGCGGCTTTTTCCAATTTAGGAAGAAAAACGGGATATGATTTCACCGGCAAATTAGGGAAAAAATATCACGCGTCCACGACAAATAAACTCATTGCCAATCATCCGGATATCAACGCTATAAAAACAGGTTATACTGAAATTTCCGGCGGAGCCATGGCCACAAAGATTGAAAAAAAAGGCCGCGAGATTGTAATTCTTGTATTAGGCAGTCCAAATCGGGAAGAAGATACCCTTAAGTTAAAAGGTTTGCTGGAAACCTCGTTTGATTGGAATTAATACAAACACAAAATACACAATGTTCGCCCAAGTGAAGCCCCGCCCCGATTTATCGGGGCGGGGCTTCACTTGATTCAGCGCGGGGGTAAATTTTTCAAAATGCTGTTTTTATGGTAAAATATATTATTGATGGGTCTATTGCCGAATGCCATTTTGACTGCAATTCTAAAATTCCGGCGACTTGCCCCAAAAAATTTATCCGCTTAACTTCCAGTTAAACATCAAAATTTATTTGTGCCAATTCGCTCGAAATTTTAAAATTTCGTCTTAAAAGCGCATTCGGCAACAGACCCTAATATGCTGACACAAATAGTAATTAAAATAGCCACTTTAGCTTCCCTGTCTTTTATTTTTGCGTTATTATTCACCCCGGTTTTAACCAAATTTTTATACAAATACAAACTGGGGAAGCAAATCCGCGACGACGGCACAACTCCGCTTTTTTCCCAAATGCATAAAGAAAAAGCCGGCACCCCGACCATGGGCGGTATTTTAGTATGGGGCACAATGCTGGCCGCGGTTTTCGGCCTTTGGCTGTTGGGTTCAGTGTTGCATATCAAATTTTTTGAAAATCTCAATTTTTATTCTCGAAAGGAAACTCTGCTTCCGTTGGGCGCTTTCATTGGAGCGTCCTTAGTAGGGTTGGCGGACGACTGGCTGGATATTCGACAGCTGGGCCATAAAGGCAGGGGGATTAGATTCCGTTTTAAAATATTTCTTTACGCGGCTGTGGCCGCAATTGGAGCCTGGTGGTTTTATTTTAAACTGGACTTTTCTTTGGTTCACATCCCTTTCGTAGGTAATGTGGATTTTGGCTGGTGGTATATCCCATTTTTTATTTTAGCCGTTGTTTCTACCAGTTTTGCCGTTAACGAAACTGACGGCCTGGACGGCCTTGCCGGAGGAACTTTACTGCTTGCGTTTTTTGCCTTTGGCACCATTGCTTTTAGCCAAGGGAAATATGACCTCGTGGCTTTTTTAAGCGTGGTTTGCGGCGGTCTTATGGCTTTTTTGTGGTTTAATGTCTACCCCGCCCGATTTATTATGGGTGATACCGGTTCCATGGGGCTAGGCGTACTTTTAGCGGTTGTCGCCTTTTTAACTAATTCCATTTTTTTAATGGCTATTATTGGGTTTGTATTTATGGCCGAAACCGTTTGTTTGTTATTACAGTTATTTTGGAAAAAATTTTTGCACAAAAAATTATTTTTATCTGCCCCGATACATCATCACTTTCAAGCTTTGGGTTGGCCGGAAACTAAAGTTACCATGCGTTTTTGGATAATCGGCGCGGTGTCCGGAATTATCGGCGTGATTATTTATTTTATAGGTTAACTATGGGGTGCGTTTATCGCTCGTTTGAAGGCAGTCTTCTGGCGAGAAACGATGCTAAATTAACTTAATTGATTTATTTTTAAATAAATTATTAATTAACTATCTTTGTCTGAGCCAGAAGACTGCCTTCGAGCCACAAAAACTTAATATTATACTGGTCGCCAAAACCAATAACTCAATAACCCAACAAATATGTACAGTCTTTTAATAAAAAATGCCCTTGTTGTAGACGGCAGCGGCAATGTTCCTCAAATTTTAGATGTCGCCTTACAAGGCGACGAAATTGCCAATATTGCGCCGGCAATTACTTCTTCCGCGCAAAATGTAATTGACGCGAAAGGTAAGGTCTTGGCTCCGGGTTTTATAGATCCCCAAAACCACAGCGACAGCTACTGGCAGCTTTTTGACAATCCATCGTTGGACAGCCTGATTACCCAAGGATATACCACCATTTTAACCGGCAATTGCGGCGCCAGCTTGGCCCCGTTGCTCAGTAGTGAGGCTTTGCTTTCAGTGCAAAAATGGCATAACTTGGAAGCGACAAACATTAATTGGCAGTCGTACAGCGAGTATCTTGATGTGCTGTCAGAAAAAAAATTCGCCTGTAACGTTGCCGGCCTGGTCGGTTACTCCACCTTGCGGCGCGCTATTGTTGGAGACCAAATTCGTTCTTTGGAAAAAAATGAAATCGCCGCGTTAAAATTGGTTTTGGAAGAAAGCTTGAAAAATGGCGCGTTTGGGCTTTCCAGCGGTTTGTCTTACGCTCATGAAATTATTATATCTGAACTGGAACTTTACGAATTAGCAAAAATTTTAAAAGCCAAAGACGCTTTATTCTCCGTGCATTTGCGCAGTGAAGGCGGTGAATTAGTGGAGGCCATAGACGAAGCCCTGGATATCGCCAAAAATACCGGGGTAAATTTAAAAGTTTCGCATTTAAAAGTTCGTAATGAACTCAATTGGCCAAAATTTGAACAGGCCATAGAATTAATTGAGACAGCCTACCACCAAGGCGCCAATGTCCACTTTGACGTTTACCCTTACGATACAATTTGGCAGGCCCTGTATTCCTATTTGCCAAAGTGGGCTATTGAGGGAGGGCGCACCATTATGCTTAAGCATTTTGCCGACCCAACCCAAAAAAATAAAATCTTGATGTATTTGAACAACTTGGGGGTAAAATTCTCTTCTATGCGAATCGCTTCTACCGCCAGTAAACTAAGCTTTGTTGGCAAGACCATTGGCCAGGCGGCGAAAAACTTGGGAGTATCTTCGGAGCAGGCAATATTAAACATAATTGAAAACGGCGGCAGTGAGGTATTGGTTTTTGAAAAAAATCTGGACCAGACCCAGGTCAATAAATTTACCTTGCATCCGTTGTCATTTTTAGGAACTGATGGCGCCGGTTTCTCTGGAGTTTATAACGGCAAGTTAGTGCATCCCCGCTGTTTTGGCACCGCCGGAAAATTTTTAAATTATGTTTTGGCTGAAAAGAAGCTCACCCTGGAAACGGCTATTAAAAAATTAACATCCGGCCCGGCGAAAAAAATCGGGCTGCATAAGCGGGGCGAAATTAAAGTGGGAAATTTCGCGGATTTGGTAATTTTTGACCCGAATAAAATTAAAGACATGGCCACTTATGAAAACCCCTACCAATTTACCGCCGGTATTGAATACGTGTTTGTTAACGGTCAAGCCGCTGTGGCTGAAGGCAAAATCACGGGGCAATTACCAGGTTATGCCTTGAGAAAAAGATAAAAATATGGTATAATTAGAACTTACGGGACTGCCATCATTGGACGGGCAAAGCCCGACCCCCTGAAGGCTTTTGGCCAATTTCTTCGTTATTTTGCTGTGGTTTTGTTCGGCGTACCTTTAGTACGACTCGCAAAATCCTCGCAAAATGCCTTGAACTTGGCTCAAACCCATAAGTCCTACTAATATGGATATTCATCAATTTATTAAAAAACGGCCATATTTGGTCTGGTATGTTAAAGATTTAGGTAAGCTTGACGAGGCATCAATCGTGGAGCATGTTTTGAATTATGGCGACTGGGACGACGTCCAAGGAATGATAAAAATTTTGGGAATGAAAAAAACCGCGAAAATTTTTAGGGAAAAATCCACACCATCCAAAATGGGGAGACAAAATTACGACCCAATTATAAAAAATTATTTTCAGCTTTATTTTAACAAGCATGCCCCGTAATACAACATTTT
>CAYIHW010000030.1:0-13564 GCA_964363335.1 uncultured Candidatus Saccharibacteria bacterium | reverse complement strand
GAGTGTAAGTGGCAGTAGTTGCACTGCCGGAAACCACACCGCCCCAAACACCGGTTTTCGCGCCGGTGCCGCCGGTAGAACTGCCGGTAAAGACAGTCTTCTGTCCGGCCGTAATAATAGCCGGACTGGCGGAACAGGTGGAGATGAGGGTGAGAGCCGAGGCAACTTCAACGGACACATTACTAATCTTGCCGGAGACGGCAGGAACAGTAGTAATCCATGTTGCACTACCGGACGGTAGGTAAGCCACAAAAAAATCGTAGTGACCGGCCGTCGTCAAGGTCTTGGTGCCGCGGTAGCTATAGGTGCCACCAGCAGTCAAAGTGAGGTTGTTTACAGTTGTAAAGTCCGGGCAAGCACCCACGCAAGGATTCTGGTTATTAAACCTTCCTCCTAACACGAGTTTGCTTAAAGTTACGGACTTAGATGAGGTGTTTTGAATCGTAAAGTCGCCGGTGAGGGTCTTTCCCACGAAGTATGAACCAGTGGGGCTAATCGTCACCGAAGAAGTTACGAGGATTGGCAAAGTAGGCGAAGATGTTACCGAGAGGTCTTTAACCCACAGGGTATTGTCTCCCTGCGAGTCAAATTCCAGGTAGTAGCCATCCATAGCATTGGCGGTGCTGGACGACTTGGAATTTCCGTCAACCATCAAAAATACTTGCGCATCTTTTTTGACGAAGGAAATTTGGTGCCAGCCAGTGAAACCATTGGCCGTTGGGAGAGCCGCGGGAGAAGGAGGGTTGACCGTTACAGTATTCTGCCCCGGTCTGTTGTCTACAGACAAGGACAAAACGGTTAAGTCATCCAAAGCTTTCTTAAGGCTAATGGTAGAAAGCCCGCCGCCAATGTGGTTGAGCGAAAAACTGGCTGTAAACAAACCGGTAAACACCCTGCGGGTGCGAACAGTCTGCTTGGCTCCATGATCCCCGTTAGGAGCATGGGTCAGATACGAATTCAGCGTCATAATCCCCGATTGTGTTTTGACCGTAGCCTGCGAAGATGATGGGTTGCTGGTTACGACCCAATTGCCGGTATAATCCGCTGACCGAAAGTCGTCTTTGAGGTAGCACCTGACGTCGCTTCCGCAACCCGATTGGGGAAGGGAGTTTTCAATCAGTATCATAACCTGATTAAGCAGATTGGATCCGGGCGCCATATAGCTGTCAGCCATGCTGTGCTCGCGCACGCCAGCGCCGTTGATAATCAAGCTAATCAAACCAGCCACACCGGTAACAAGGTTGCCTGTGAAGCTAGTGGATCGTGGCATGCAAGGCGCAAGCTCAGACGGATTCTTGTAATTCGCATTCAGCGAATATGGAACAGTGTTGATGAAGTCTCGGCAGTAAGTAACGTACTGAAACCTACCATCAGCGGTGTAGCTTGCCGGCGTAGCAATTGAAACCACCTCCAACACGTTGTTGTTGGGTAGCGCATAGCCGGTGCCGGCAAAGTCTTTCTGGATTACTTGGTAAGCCAAGTTGCAAAAGAAGTTACCCTGGCTATGGCCAAGGCATACCGTCTTATTGCCCGGGGTGGTGATGTAACCCTTTAGTTTAGTCACCAAACTCACCAGGTCAGTTCGGTCGGTTGCGGACATCCGGTTAATAGCCGAAACCAGCACGGCTTCGTTATAGGTCGCGGGTGTGCTATTGTTCACAGTCAGCATTATTTGGTTCATTTGCGAACCAGGCGTGTTGATTTCGGTCGCGGCCAATTGCCGAAGATCTTTGTCGTTGGCCGAGGCAACCAGGACTGGGTCATTGTAGTACATGGCCAAGTCTGTGCCGTACTGCCCGAACAGCTGTCTGGTGGCTTCATTCAAATCCGCAAGCCACCAGCTGTGTTGGTTGTAGGACCAATCAAACACGACGTTGGTTGAAGCTCCTTTGCTTGCGGCATAGGTGCTCCAACGGGTTTGAAGAACATCTCTGGTATCCCGAGCGTCTTGCTGAGTTATATTTATTCCGTTGACGTAAACGACAACGGTTTTCTGCGCGGCCTGACAAACCAGAGCCAGCAAAAGAAATATCATCAATATCCGGTTCATACTATCTCCTGAATTTCAGAATCTCTTCCGTGCCAGTGTTTTCCCTTGAAAACTTTCCAAGAAACAAACACTGCTTGCAGAAAACTTAGTTTTAAAACTAAATCTCCTGTTTAGCAGTGTTTGTTTACTTGTATTTATTCAAGCTTAGATTTAATCCAGGTAATCTGCTGGGTTGAATGAACAACGTTTGATATCAGGGAATCCTGTAAATTGAATACCTGCTATTTTATAATTATCCTTTTTCAACTTTTTTCTAGCAGGAATATTTAGTACAGAATTCTCTAACTTAGTTTCCAATGCATAATTAATATGCAAGGTTTGTTCTGTTGTAGGATGGACAGCATAAACACAACCACCAGCGTCTGATTCTTTACTAAGTAATTCGTCACTTTCCTTCTTAGTCAAACCACTTTGAGTTGCAAGCGATTGTGCAATTTTTGCTTCCTGCCCCAATGCCATTCTCAGCTTCTCACTCTCCGGAGCCAGAAACATTATTTCTCTCTGTACATCATCCCTTAAGTCATCATTGTCACTGTCTATTCCTTCAAGCGTTTGTTTACCAGCTTCTCCCGGGTCGGGAGGAAGAACGAATGAACGGGTGGAAATAGCAAGGCGTAAAGCAGTTAAAGTTAAACCAAAATTTGTTAACTTAATCTGTACCGTTTGTGGCGCGTCTTTTTGGATATTAAACTTTCCAACATAGACACTATTTCCTTGGCTGTCTTTGCCTGCTTGTTGCAAGTAGCCTAAGCTTTTTGGATTGCGTTTAAACACAGAATAATATTTTAAATAATCTTTCTGTGTTTTAAGTTGCCCCTCATAACCTCTGCCGGTCATTACCACCTGAATTTTTACAGGAACAATCAAGCCAGACTTTACCACAGCCGTAACCGTTATTTCCTGGTTTTGGCCTTTGACGATTACTTCCGGACTTACAGTGGCGGAAATTATTTGTGGGTTTTGGCCTAGCAAGAACAACACCAGCAGAATAATTATTACTGCCAATGGCACTGACCACTTAAGATGTGGTTTCATGTTTTGGAACATAGAATGTTGCTATTATCTTACTTCTGCTACCTTCTATCTATTATTATACACCATTTTCATATTCACTATTTTAGCACTATTAAAACACTTATATTCGCAGTATCGTATTATGCCTCCTTGACGTTATTAAGGTACGATATATCTGTATATTTAAGCGAAATAGAATTGTTGTCAATATATAACACCGTTTTATACTAATATTACTCACATTTATAACAATTTGTTGTTAGGGGACAACAGCTAGAACACCGAAGCAACGGACGCAAATATTTAACCGTTAAAAAAATTCCAGACTTAATCCCCTCCCATAAAACTCACCTCACAAGGACTAAATTATTCTTTTCTTTAGCTAGAAGGGTGGAATCTTCCTTATTAGAAACGTCTTTTGATTTAAAGAAAGAATTATTTAATGTTATAAATTTAATAGAAAAATAAATATACAGCAAGAGAAATATAGGGGTAAAAATACCCAGCACTTTTGTGACCAGTACGGGTAAAAAATGATTGTAAATTTGCGTTCCCGCTAAATGGCCAATTAAAACTTCGATACCATAAAAACCGGAGCCATCACCTGCATCTAACATAGTTAAATACGTAAGCCCATAAAATTCAGCGAGTAATACTACCTGTGAATTATACAAATACCCTTTTCCCAGCCGGATTGAAACCCAAACAGATAAAAATAAGGATAGACATAACAGGACCGGATAAAATAAAAGCAAAGCCCACCCTTGTAATGTAACTAAAGGAAATCCTATTACAAATACTATATAAATAAACCCTACAAAATTAATTTTGGATTTTCCCGTAGAACCTGACTTTTTGACAAACAGCATATTTATTGGCTGTTGATCTTGCGGTTGATTGTCCATTGGTAAATAAAGTTATGATTATATTACCTACTTAAAAAAATTTTAACGTGCGCTTTTGCCCATAAAATAAGCCTTTTTAAATTACTCACAAAAAAAGTTATAAATCTAAGTTCCCAATACACGCAAAAGAAGATAAATGCCGCGGATGCAACTAAAAAGATAATTTTCGTAATAATATCGTCTTCACACGGGTATAAAAAATTCACACAGCCACTATTTATAAGAACAAATCTGGAATACTCATTTTGTATATAAAACAAAACCACTGTCGCAGGGAATATCAATAAACCATATACTAAAAAGATAACTACCGTTACTATTGAAGTAATTACCGAAGCAGAAAACAGGTCTAGCCCTGGCAAACCCAAGGCATTTTTGGTTGAAATATATACTGCCATTAATGTTATCCCTGCGGCAAAATAGACCATGCCTTTTTTCTTTTCCCATTCATTCCTCCAATCATTTTTTATTGCCTGAATAGCACCATAAAAAATACAGCTTAGTCCGTAGGTAAAAACTGTGGCGAGTGGCAATGTAAAAAAAGTAAAAAGTCGCCAACCTGGTTCACCAAAATTGTAGTTAGACTTATAAATAACGCTAAATAACTCTAATAAAGAATCAGCAAAACTTTCTAGTGACCACTTTAAACTCTTACACAACCAAATATAAATATATGGCGCATGATACCAAACAAAGTAATCAAAAAAATAAAAACAGGCAAACAACACAAACCCTAAAACAGTGACAATAACTTTAAATTTATTTGGTTTGAAAAAAGTAGATTTATTCATTTTGAAACATTTAATGTTCAAGCTAACCCCTCACCGTCTTCACATTACCCATAACTATAGAGGGAATCTATTTAATTAAGCATTTAGACTTAATAAAGGTTCCTCGCAGCATAAGCTTAAGAGGTATTACTGCAGGGAACAACTATCTTTTCGGAGCTTAAGCTTACGAGGTATGAAAACCTGTATTAGCTCCTCGGCTCGGAAAGTAAATAGCAAGCTATTTACTTTCTCTCGCTCTACGTCGCGAATAAAATAAGCTTACCAATTTCAAAACTATTGTCAATGTAACAGGGTTCCTGCCTGGCAACAAAAATAAATTTTTATTTTTTAAATCCTGCTAAAATCTTAATCCATTCTTTGGGCAAATGGTTTTCCTTGGCGCCAATTAATACCCTCTTTAAATAATCTTCCCGGATTTCAAATTCACCAAAGTATTCCGGGCCCTCCAAATACACCCAAGCCTTGTATTCATCACCGTCAAAATCTTTAACCGTTACTTCTGTCCGGCCAAAGACTTCCGGATAGCCTTCAAACTCATCTAACGCTTCTATACTCCGCTGTTCCACCTTGTACAGTGCCCCGAAAACTTTTTGTCCCGGGCTTGGGCGTATATTAAAGTACCCGCGGGTATCCGGTCCAAACTGGTAGCCCTCTAATTTTGCCCCGCCAAGCACACTAAAATGCCAACCACAAATCCGCCGCATGTGTTCCAAATTCATATTAGAACCGTAAGCAAAATTGTACATAAACTGGCATTTAATAACAGTACTTATACTTTAAACAATTTAAAATTGTTGTCAATATTAAACACCATTTCCTATTGTATTTACTTGTTTTTATGATAATTTGTTGTTATACTATAACAGTAAACTTCCATACAAATATGAATGAGGCCTTATTAAAACAACTGCAAAATTTTGGGCTTTCTGAAAAAGAAGGAAAAATATACCTTGCCCTCCTTGAGCTTGAGATGGCCACGGTATTTGAAGTGGCCAAACAGTCCGGGATTAACCGCAGTTCGGCTTATGTGGTTTTAGAAGCCTTAAAGAAAAAAGGGTTAGTAGGTATTTCCGACGACAAAAAAGTCCGCAAATATATTGCAGCTTCTCCGGAAACCCTGCTCCACTCCGCCAAAACCGCAGCCCAAAAACAGGAGGCTCTAAAAGATGGCATTGAATCTATAATTCCCGAACTTAAAGCCTTACACAAAGGTGAAAAACGAAGGCCTATAGTAAAAGTGTTTGAGGGAGAAAATGCAGCTAGAGAAGTATACCTAAGCACTCTTGTATCAAATTCCAAAGAATTACGAACATTCGCCAACCCTATCAATATATTCAAACGAATTCCTGATTTTATTGATGCTCATGACAAAGCACGAAGCAAGAGAGGAATTAAGATGTATTTGATAAATCCTGCAACAAAAGAAGTACTGGAGTTATACAAACATATCAAACCGGAAAAACCTGTTGAAGTTCTTCTAATTCCTGAAGATAAATTTAAATTTTCATCTGATATGGGAATCGTTGGAAATTTTGTAACTTTTATCTCCCCAGAAGATGATTTTGGAATTCTTATTGAGAGTAAAGAGATAGCGGATACTTTAAGATACAACTTTGACCTTGCATGGGAAGAAGCCAAAAGGCTAGATAAAAAAATCAAAAAAAATCTTAAAAAACGGCCATAAAAGTTCCCTAAATATCACAAAATTCATTAAATATGTTATAATTTTAGGGTGTTAGAATGTCTAAAATTTGAAACAAAAAATAAATGAAAGATTTTTTTAAAGACTTAAAAGACTTTGATAATCACCGCATTATTTCTTATTTTCATGATTCCAAAACCAACTTAGAAGGCTTTGTCGCCTTACACAGAGGTAATGATAAAATCCCGGCATTTGGAGCTACCAGATTTGTCCAATACGCCGACAAAAACGAAGCCTTAAAAGATGCAATTCGGCTTTCAAAGCTCATGTCCTATAAATCTGCCATTGCCGGTTTAAAATACGGCGGAGCAAAAGCAGTTATTATTGGCCCAAAAAAATCTTTTAACAAAAACGAAATAATAAAAGCATACGCCCACAAAGTTAATTATTTTCACGGACAATTTATTACTGGTGCGGATGTTGGAATTTCCGCAAATGAAGTTAAAGTAATGAAAAAAATTAGCCCTTACTTTGTTGGGGTTACGACTGATCCAGTAAAATTTACCGCATTAGGGATAAATTTTGCCCTTGATGTATGTTTGAAAAATGTTTTTGGTTCTGCTGAATTAACCAATCGAAGTTTTGCTATTCAAGGAGTTGGCAAAATTGGTTCAGCCCTTTTAAAATCAATTTATGGAAAAGCAAAAAATATTTATATTACTGATACTGATAAAACAAGGCTTAAGGAAATGGCAAAAAATTTCCCTAAAGTGAAAATTACTGGTGTGGAAGAAATTTTTCACCAGAAAGTAGATATTTTGTCCCCTTGCGCTATGGCTCACGCAATAAACTCCAAAAGAATTTCTAAAATAAAAGCCCAAATAATCCTTGGTGGCGCAAATAACCAGCTAACTCACCCAGGAACAGGAGAGCTTCTCCATAAATTAGGAATCCTGTATGCGCCTGACTATGTTGTAAACGGCGGAGGTTTAATTTGTGTTGTTTCTGAATATGAAAACTCTAAAATTCCTGATTCGGAAATTTATAAAAAAGTCGGAATTATAAAATCCACAATGCAAACAATTATTAAACAAAGCCAAATAAAAAATAAAGCAACCAATCTTATAGCGGATGAAATGGCTCAGAAAATTTTCAACAAAGAATAGTTTTTTATGCCAACACCCCAAGCTACAAAATTATTAGCTGAACTAAAAACAAAGCCTGAAACTTACTGGATAAAACGCGGCGAAAAAATGGCCATGCGCCTTTTTAAAGAAATGTCAGAAAGAGTTCCAGCCTACAAAAATTTTTTAAAAAAGCACGGTGTTAGCCCAAAACAAATAAAAAGTATAGCGGACTTTTACAAAATACCCCCCATCAGCAAAGAAAATTATTTAAAAAAATACCCGCTAGAAAAATTGTGTTGGGATGGCTCTTTAAAAAAACAAAGTTGGACAATTTCTGCAACATCAGGCTCAACAGGAAAACCATTTTATTTTCCAAGGACATCTGAGCAAAATAAGCAATATGCATTAATAGCAGAAATGTACCTTGAGACTAATTTTTCTATACATAACAATTCAACGCTTTATGTAAATGCTTTTCCAATGGGTGTATGGATAGGTGGAATTTTTACTTACGAGGCCATTAGATTGGTCGCAGAAAATGGCAAGTATAAACTTAGTATCATCTCCCCCGGAATTAATAAACACGAGGTAACTAATGTTATTAAAAATTTAGGTAAAAATTTTGACCAAATAATCATTGGTAGCTACGGTCCTTTTCTAAAAGAAATTCTTGATGAAGGTTTGAGACAAAAAATTAATTGGAAAGATTATAAACTAGGTTTTGTTTTTTCTGCTGAAGGATTCTCTGAAAATTTTAGAGATTTTGTTTTAAAAACTTGTGGATCCAAAAATGTCTATACTACAACTTTAAATCATTATGGAACGGTTGATTTAGGCACCATGTCTTATGAAACTCCGGTAGCAATATATGTTCGGAGAGAGGCAATAAAAATTTCAGGTTTATATAAAAAATTGTTTAATACGCAGCATAAACTCCCAACTCTTACCCAATATTTACCAGATCAATTTTATTTTGAATCATATAAAGAACAACTTTATTGTTCAGCCTACAGTGGACTCCCTCTCGTAAGATATGACCTAAAAGATCGCGGCGACATAATCACTTTTAAAAAATTATCTACTGTCTGGAAAGACGCTGATAAAAACCTAAAAGAAGAGATTAAAAAAGCTAAACTAACAAAAACCTTATGGCAGCTACCTTTTGTTTATGTCCACGAAAGAAGTGATTTTTCGATAAGTTATTTTGCTTTCCAAATTTACCCTCAAACCATAAAAAATGCGCTGGAATTTCCTGGTTTGGAAAAACTCTTAACGGGAAAATTTACAATGAGAGTAGAAGAAAACAAAAATGGAAAACAAAAATTTATTATTTATATTGAGCTTAGACAAAACGTGAAGTCAAATAAAAATTTGAACTCTGCGGTTCTAAGTCAAATAATTACTCAATTAACCAAAGAAAATTCTGAGTACAGAAAAACCAGGGAGGAATACGGAAAACAAACCAACCCAAAAATATTTTTGTTACCAAATGGCCACAAAAAATACTTTCAGTCAGGTGGAAAACAAAAATGGGTAATAAAATAATTAGTAACACTAGCATTATGATAGAAACCTGCGACCGAGAAACATTTTTACCAATAAGGATTTCAAACAAAGATCTCGGAAACTTTATTTTTAAAAATAAACCTCAAATTTTTGACCGTTACACTGAACTTCTTGAAGATGTCTTTTTATTAAGAAATCCAAAATTTAGGTTTGATAAAAATTACCAATCTGACCTTAATGATTTTTTAGAGACCCACAAACAAGACCAAACGATGGACGATTGTGGCAAATGGTTTTACTTCCCTTGGAGCAATGAATTGGTACACTTTTTGGAGGAACCGCTACACCTAGAAATGCGCACCGGCAGAAATAAAAATTTAATTTTAAAGGAAGAGCAAGAAAAGTATTACAACTCCTCCGTAGCCATTGCCGGCCTAAGTGTTGGCAGTCACATCGCGTCGGTTCTAACAATGACCGGTGGTCCTAAAAATTTACACTTGGCGGACTTGGACACGATCTCGGGATCCAATCTCAATCGAATTAGAACCAAAACCAGTGCTGTTGGTAGCAATAAAGCTATTTTAGTCGCCAGACAAATTTATGAAGTTAATCCTTACGCGCAAATAACAATTTACCCAAAGGGAATAACTGAAGGAAACCTTCAGAAATTTATCCAAAATACTGATCTAATTATTGAAGAAATGGATCAACCTTATTTCAAACTCAAAATCAGAGAAGCTGCCAAGGCATCAAAAATACCATTAATTATGGGGACTGACAACGGTGACAATATTTTTGTAGATATTGAACGCTACGATACCAACCCCGACTTGTCAATTTTTAATGGTCTAGCTGGAGACATTACTTCAGATAAACTTAAATCGCTTTCACCCAAAGAACTGCCAAGAACAGCTGCCAGACTCGCTGGCGCTGAATTAGCAACAACTCGCATGCAAGAATCTGTATTGGAGGTAGGTAAAACTTTATATTCTTGGCCCCAATTAGGCACCGCGGCAAATCTTTGTGGTTCAGTTGTGGCTTATATTGTTAGAAAAATACTCCTAAAGACCTCTAATATTCAATCGGGTAGATACGAAATAAATCTAGACTCTATTTTAGAAAATGATTATACTGCACCAGAAAATATTAATTATAGAAAAACCAAAACTGATAAATTTTTAAAACGTATTGGTTTATAGAATACTCATGAATTCAATCCTCCAACAACTAATTGCATATGCTATTTTGGCACCTTCAGCACACAATACCCAACCATGGATTTTTTTTATTAAAAAAAATACCGTGGAAATAAAACCAAATATGCAACTCCGGTTAAAAATTTCAGATCCTTCAAACAGAGAACTGTATATCAGCTTAGGAACAGCGGCCGAAAATTTGGCTCAAGCAGCAAAGGCTTTTGGATTACAACACAAAACTACCATCGCACAAAATGAGTCTAAAATAACATCCATATTATTTGAAATTTTAGGTAATTCAATTTCAAACGATTTGGACACTAAATTACTTTCAGCTTTAAAAACAAGGCATACCAACCGCAACCTGTTTGAAAATAAACCCTTGCCGGAAAAATTTTTAAATTTTTTAGATGACCTTAATGTACCTGGAATTTATGTAACCCACTATGAATCAGCCACCCTACGAAATTCCTTGGCTAACCTGAGCGGTCTTGCTGCGGCTGAAGCTTTCCAAGATAAAGCATTTCGAATAGAATTATCTAATTGGGTCAAACCAAACCTAAAACGCTTCCGCTCTGGAATGCCAGGCTATACATTAGGCTTTCCTTGGTTAATATCATTTATAATGCCTTTTGTTATACGAACCTTTGATATAGGGACTATCCAAAAAAAGATGCACATTGATTGGATAAATCATTCAGCTTGTTGTTTAGTAATTAGTGTGGCACAAGAAAATTCAACATCTTTAATAAACGTCGGCAGAATTTTCGAACAAATCGCAATAGAAGCGGAAAAGATTAACATTCGCTCGGCAATATTAACGGCGCCTATAGAAATAGGCCAATGGCCATATAAACTAAAAGAATTAGTAGGCCTGCCTGGTCGACCTGTGCTATTTGCCCGACTCGGCTATGGCAAACCCATGACCAAAAAGGCACCCAGGATGGGAATTGAACAATTTATAAATCAACAGCCTGAAATTAATTAACCATACAATGAGCAGTGAGCTTGCTTTATTAAAAAAAATTCCAGTCCCAATAACCTTAGATCAATTTAAAACTGGGGATATTGTTATTAATTATGCTAAAACTGGCTCAGGGCCAGATGCTGTCTTAATTCATGGAGCAAATTTAGGCTGGGGACAATGGTATGTCACAATCGCAAATTTAGCCCAAACTCATACCGTTTGGGCCGTTGATCTCCCTGGTTCTGGAAAATCTTCCCCGCTGGACTTTTACTCTCTTAATTTCAACAAGCATCTAATAGAACCGGTAAAATCTTTTTTAAATGAAAAAAAAATACGCCATGGTCTAGTAATAGGCCATTCATTAGGAGCTTGGGTAGCTTTAAAATTAATGACATTAGACCACTCTTTATTCGACAAGGCGGTCTTAGTAAGCCCAGTTGGTTTTTCCAAAAACACACCCTTAAGGTACAAACTTATTGGATTACGTTGGCTTGCAAATTTACTGGCTAAAACAGCAGTTAAACCGACAAGAAAAAATATTGAAAATTTCCTAAAAACCCCGCTCAGACAAAAAAATGTTCTTATTTCCGAATTTATAGATTACTATTTTGAGTCAATTTCAAAAAATAAGCATGGCCATCCTTTTAATTTACTAAACAGAATGTCAGGGTTCAGAAAAGTTTCTCCGGAATTAGTTTTTGGGGAAGAAATTTCCCATATCAAACAACCCATAATGATTATCGGGGGCGAATTCGATCCTGTTGTTCCTCTAAATTCAAAACAATTGAAAGCAATTTCTCGATTACCAAATGTGAAAATTAAAATTTTGAAAGATACTGGTCACGTTCCTCCCCTGGAAAAAAGCATGGAGTTCCATAAAATATTATCAAATTTCATTAAAACAAAATAAATGGATATTATTCCTAAATTAGAGCTGGTTCTATTAATATGCGCTGTCTGTGTAAATATTTTGCTTGCATGGGCTGTTTTCTTCAGTGATAAAAAAAGTGCGACAAATAAAATTTACACCTTACTGAGTTTGACAATCTCTATTTGGTTAGCAACTAATTTTATCTCCCATAATTTAACCATATTTGGAACCAACATATACTGGATGCGTCTGAGTTTATTCTTCGCCCTACCCATGAGCACCTTGTTTTTTCTATTTGCACATACCCTTCCAAATGCAAAAATACAACTCTCAAAACAGCAATTATTTTGGCTCCTTACAACCACAATAACTGGCATGATCATAACAATCTCACCTTATACCTTTATAAGTTTAAAAATTATAGATAATTCCCCTCAACCAATCCCTGGCCCTGGTATTTTTGTATTTGCGTTACTATCTACAATTTACAGCATTCAAGCTATTATTTTTCTATTTAAAAAATTTAGTTTATCAACTGGGGTCCAACGGCGCCAATTTAAATACATTATGTCGGGAGTTATTTTAATGTTGAGTTTAATTATTTTAACAATCTTCATTCCTTTTATTGCATTCAAAAATAGTTCTCTACTAGGATTATTACCACTCTATACGTTAATTTTTCTTAGCTTAACAGCATACGTTATTGTCAGCTTGCACTTATTTAACGTAAAAGTAATTGTAACAGAAGCCCTATTTTTAAGTATTTGGGTTGCTTTACTATCAAGTGCGCTTACTGAAAAAACCCCTTCTGACAAACTTATCGGTTTTATATTACTTTTTGGTATAACTTTCTTGGGAAGCTTTTTAATTAAAAGTGTTAAAAAGGAAGTGAAGCAACGCGAACTACTAGAAATTATTACTAAACAATTAGAGGGTGCTAACGAAAAACTAAAAAGCTTGGACCAGGCGAGGGCGGAGTTTATTACTATTGCTAGTCATCAGTTGCGCACGCCACCGGCTACTATAAAGTGGTATTTAAGTTCTGTACTGGATGGTGATTATGGACAGCTGAAGCCGGAGCAAAAAGAGATCTTGGAAAAAACCAACCGCACCAACAATTCTCTTATTTCCTTAATTGACGATATGCTGAATGTCTCCCGCATTGAACGCGGCAAAATGGAATTTTTATTTGAACAAACAAGCTTGTTGGATCTGGCAAAAATTACTTTTGAACAGCTAGAACCTATTGCCAAAGAAAAAGGTTTAAAGCTTACTTTCAAAACTGTACCCAAAACCAAATTCCCCAAACTCATGGCGGACAAAGAAAAAATCCGCCAGGTCATGAACAACCTTATAGACAACGCCCTCAAATACACCAAGCAAGGAACAGTGGCCGTAGACCTAACCGTTTTGGGCGGAGAAATTAAATTTAGCGTGACAGATTCCGGAAAAGGCATTGCCCCGGAAGAGCAAGCCAGCATTTTTGAAAAATATA
>CAYIHW010000029.1:0-14092 GCA_964363335.1 uncultured Candidatus Saccharibacteria bacterium | reverse complement strand
GAAAATGGTTAGAATATTTATATAAAAAATTTGAAACCAAATACTATAACTACCGGATTGATTTATACCTCTTTTTGTGATAAGATATAATCCCGATATGGGGATGACGGATTTTGACAGGACTTTGACATTTTCTAATATGCAAGACGAGCCAGTCTGAAGCCTCGTAAATCCCTCGGACATCAACAAATGAAAACTCATTTGCTAAGGTAAAGGAAGCTTTGGCTAACGCCTTTGCTACTCCGGTACCTGTACTCGCTTAATTTTTAAGTAAGTACCTCGCCCCTCGAGCTTGGCCCAGGCTCAAGACAGGCGGGATTATACAGGGCTGCTGTTTGCGGATTTGATTTGCACCCGCAAACTTAAGACACGTAAATCATCTTTTGTAATTCTTTGTCGGTTTGTATTACAAAGGCTTAAAACCGACTAATCTTGTGAATAATTGGGAAGTGAACAAGTTTTGGACCCGGGTTTAACTCCCGGCATCTCCACCAAGACCATTCGCTCGTTCGGATGCACTCACTCGTTCAGGCACATGGCGCGGCCAAGCGACACAAAAAATCGTAGGCCACTCGAACTCATTTTCTACGAAGCCTTTCCAAACAAACTAGACGCCTTGCGCAGAGAAGCCTATTTTAAAACCACCAAAGGCAAAACAACCTTAAAACAAATGATAAAGGAATTTCTGAAATAATGGGTCATGTCCCATAACTGTTAAAAATCCCGAATCTCCGCTACAATAAAAACAAAAGCAGTAAAAAATAAACAAAAATCAAAGTTATGAAGCTACAACCTTTAACGGCGCTCCAAGTTATTGAGCTGGTACCGGATAGTATTTTAGACGCCTTAAACAGGGAAAGCAGAGTGGATTTTGGCATAAAAAAGCTACAAGGTAAAGTCCTGTTTAAGCTGGTCATCTATGCGTTCTTAAGTTCTAAACAAATTTCGTTAAGGATTTTAGAGGCTATTTACAACTCTGAAAAATTTAAGGCTTTGTTCAATATTCCTTTTACCGCGGTAACCAAGAAAGTCACTTATGCCGCAGTTAGTTTTAGATTAAAAAACATAGACTACCGATACTTTGAAAAGATTTTTAAATATTTGATTAGCTCCGTCCCGATTCAAGACGTATTTTTTAATTCTCAAAAAATCAACCTTCGTAAAATTGACTCCACCATGCTCAGTATTTCCAGCAAACTTTTGTCATGGGGTACTCATAGTAGCGGCGGACAGAATAACCTTAAAGTTACGCTGGAGCTCACCGGCGGCATACCGGTTAACTTCATTCTATTTAAAGATCAAAAATATTTGGCGGAAGAACTGGCTTTGCCGGAAGCAGTTAAGCGCCAGGCGGTAAAAAAGGCTTTAAACATTGCCATTTTTGACAGAGGAATTAAAAAAGTCAGTAACTATTTGGATTTCAGTGAACAAGAAATATCTTTCATTTCCAGACTACAAAACCATAAAAATTTTAAAGTTGTAAAAGAAAACTCTCTGAACTCCAACCAGACAGCTACGCTTAAACTGCTCTCTGACGAAGTTATCAGTTTTAGCGGCAAAGCGGTCTTAGGGATTAACGGTAAACTTCAAAAATTTAACCGCTTGCGCATGGTCACCGCAAAAAGTAAAACCACTGGGCAAACTATCAGGTTTATCAGCAACATAGATTTTCTTACCGCGGCGGAGATTACCGACCTCTACAAGTCCCGCTGGGAAATTGAAACTTTCTTTAAATTTATTAAGCAGGAGCTAAATTTTAAACATTTCCTATCCAGGGACGAGAATGGGATCAAGGCAATAATTTTTCTCACTATGATTACCGCTATACTGTTGACGCTCTACAAAAAAGTTAATAACTTAAGCGGCTGGGCTGTAACCAAAATTAAATTTATGGATGAGCTTGAGGTCTGGCTTATGAAAACCTGGCATCGGGAAATGGCTCCGGCGTTTGTGCCCTTATCATCATCGCTCTATCCAAGTCTAAGCGGTTAATTGGGATTTTTAACAGTTATGGTCATGTCCCCATTTTCCTTCCCATGTATTACCCCTATATATTAAAAAACAAAAAACAAGCTGGAGTAAATCAGCATTGTCAAATGTCAAGACTTAACCTATTTGTACAGAATGTGTGTTTTTTCCTCTATTTTGCTATAATTAATTTGTGAATACTATTTATAGAATCTTACTGGCCTTAGTTGTTGGAGTAATTATTTTTTGTATTTTCTATTATTATCCCCCAAAAGAACAGTTAAAAATAAACATGCGACAAGAAATTTTGGAAACATTGCCAAAGTTGTCAGATGAGAATTTCTTTGGACTGTCAAAACAACAAATAAATCAAATTGAGGCGAAGCTTTCCCAGACTTCGTTTGAAGGGATTGTTGCCAGAACACCTATAAAAGTTGACATTGCAACGCGACAAACCTTGCCCGTCTTGATATTCCGCAATACGAGTTCATTGCGGAACTGGGAAGTAAGCCCGGAATTGAACACACACATTGTGGTCTCATATTTTGATAATGGAACAATTTATATTGGCAGTGCTTACGAGGAACAGAGAAAACTACAGTCTGCCCAATATGGTAAATCAATGAGTGGAGATCGTCCCAATGATGAAAATGCCAAAAATTTGGCCGCCAAAGTGGATGTCCTTGACTTACGTTCACTTTTGCGATTGCCGTGGCAACCAGCCAATCTGGCAATTTATGTCATTTATTATGATTGGGTTTCAAATGCGCTAATGACAAAGCTTCAATCGGCCAACAAAGAAATTTTTAGCGGGTCATCATCTGTAAACGGCGGTATATCTTTAAGTATTCCGGAAAAAGTTTTGGAGGGAAAAGACATCCCAGTTTTAGGTTTGGTTCAAATGCCCGCGGACAGTATTGTGTTAGATAAAAACGGCGGGCCAAATGTTTCCGGAAAATTGGTTGTTTTTGAGCTAGACCGCAAGGAGCCGTTTCAGGTTGATGTTAATATTTCGCTGAGCAACCCGGTTATCGGAGAATCTCCTTCTCCGCAAAATCAAATGATCAGGGGATCTTTTAATTTTGATCTGCGGCAAAAAATGGCGTTAACTTCCGGGACTTACGTTGTTTATTTATTTGTCAGAGAATATATGGTTGGGCCAAAAAAATTAATAGTAGAGCCTTGAATTATTTTTTACCAGCTTTATTTATGGCATAACCCAGCCGTTTCCAACTCTTTCGAGGGGGGGGTTGCCAAGCTGGTAATTATATGCCATACTTAGGGTGTAAAAGGTATGTGGCTAGAAAATAGTCGAATTTTAAAAACATATATAGAACCTACCCTAAATGGCAAATTTTGAGATAGGCTCTAACTTTTGCAAACTAACTCACTAAATTTACTAAAACCATGAACGGTGTAATAAAAAAACTTACCGACAAGGGCTTTGGCTTCATTACTGTTGAAGGCCAGGAAAAAGATTTATTTTTCCACAGCAAAGCTTTGGTTGGCGTACTGTTTGACGAACTTCATGAAGGTGACGCTGTCACTTTTGACACTGAAGATTCCCCAAAAGGAATGAACGCTGTCAACGTACAAAGAGCTTAATTTTTTTAAGCAATTCAAATACCCCTGCCCTTACGGGCAGGGGTATTTTTTATTTGCCCTAATATGCTATAATGGGCCTGTTGCCAAATGTCATTTTGACTGCAATTTGAAAATTTTGGCCACCCAGGCAAAAAAATTTATCCGCTTACCTTTCAGGTAAACATCAAAATTTATTTTACCCGACTGCCTAAAAATTTTCAAATTTCGTCTTAAAAGCCCATTCGGCAACAGGCCCATAATACCGGCTATGCGACAAAATAATCCCAAGCAAGAGAGCTAAATATGTCAACCAACTATAACCAACCGGCAAACAATTCATTATCAGATTCTAAGCTCCCGCCTAGAGAAATCTCTGCCGGGGTAAATTACAAATACTACGATATAATCGGCGCCCTGTTTGTCGCCGTGCTGATTATTTCTAATATTGCCTCGGCCAAGGTGGCTTCGGTGGCCGGATTTAATTTTGACGGCGGCACGATTCTTTTTCCTATTTCCTACATATTTGGCGACGTCTTAACGGAAGTATACGGCTATAAAAAATCCCGGCGGATTATTTGGACCGGGTTTTTATGCCTTACCGTAATGGCCCTAACTTTAGCCGCGGTGCAATACTTGCCGGCCGCCGCAGATTGGCCAAACCAAGGAGCTTATGAAGCGGTGATTGGCTTTGTCCCGCGAATAGTCTTAGCCAGTATGCTCGCCTACTGGGCCGGTGAATTTACCAACTCCTATATTTTGGCCAAAATGAAAATCTGGACTGCCGGCAAAAAACTCTGGAGCCGGACTATTGGATCAACTATAATTGGCGAGGGTGTGGACTCTGTTATTTTTAGCATAATCGCCTTTTACGGCACTATGCCCATTTCCGCTCTGCTAAATTTAATCGGCACCATTTACGTGTTTAAGGTAGCATATGAAGTTTTAGCCACCCCGCTGACCTATAAAATTATTAGCTTCCTCAAACGCAAAGAGAACGAAGACTATTACGACAAAGACACAAACTTTAATCCTTTCTCGGTTTCCTAAAGCTTGATATTATTCAGCCGCCATCTTTTGGCGGCTAATTTTTTATTGTGGTATTATTATTATATCTCAACAAACAAGGAGGCTTTATGGCCCAAAAGCCGGGCCGATTTACGCTGATGATGAGGCAAAGGGCCAGGGGGGCGCTTTAGCGTCATCAGATGTTTGAAAATAGCGGCCAGTTGGTCAAAGGAAAACATGGCCGCGATTGTCGTTTCATATTTGCTCACCTTCCTGCTGGTGGACAACATGGCGACAACAAACTCCACCGTTAAGCTCATGGCTGGTTTTGTCAGCGGCAACGTAGTCTTTTACGCGGTGCTAATTCCTAACCGCTGGCTGGTCAGAAATACAAGCATCAGAATGGTTCTGGTAAACACCGTCAAGGAATTTGGCTTGGCCGAATTGTTTGACACGGGGTTCATTAGGCCCGCTCTAATATTTGTCTGCTTCTGGCTAACACAGTCGGAAACCATGGGAAGCACCTGGGGACACGGAGTGGCGGATCTGGTTTTCTACTATATGGGGTTTAGCAACACTAGCCTCAAAATCGCG
This sequence comes from uncultured Candidatus Saccharibacteria bacterium, assembly GCA_964363335.1. Lineage (GTDB taxonomy): Bacteria > Patescibacteriota > Doudnabacteria > UBA920 > UBA920 > PALSA-1336. The sequence goes on along the minus strand of CAYIHW010000029.1, from coordinate 8,941 downwards.
GAAACCTTCGGGTCGTTCTTGGCCCGCATCGTCCATTCGTCGGCTAGCTTTTGAGTTTAATAACCCGCGGCGCCGACAACTCAACCTGTCGGCGCCGCAACTATTTTTTATGCTATAAAGGCCGATGGATACTGAATATGCTCAAGTGAATCAAAATCTTTTTACCTCATCACTGTCAAAAAGATGGAAATGGTAATTACGGAAATGGCTGTGGAGAGCAAAATAACATTTGTGACAAAAGCTTCGTCCAGTTTAAATTTTTTAGCAATGACAAAACAAGTTACGGCCACCGGCATAGTGCCGGTAAGTACAGAAACCTGAGCGATGTTTTTGTCCGCCGGTAACAGCAGCATAAATAGCCATAAAAAAAGCGGGAAAACTAAAATTTTAATTCCGGCCCACACCAAACTCCGGCTAATGTGCTGACGCAAAAATTTGCCGTGTAAAAATCCGCCCAAAGTAAACAGCGCCACCGGCGTGGCAGTGGCACCCAACATGGCCAGAGGTGTATGGACTACATTCAACAGCGACCCCCGAAGCCCAATTAAGCTTAAGACAATCCCCGCTCCCACCGAGAGCATAAATGGATTTTTAATTAAATCGTCTACGTACAAAGAAAGTTTTTTGGATTTTACCACCCAAAAATCTACCGCCAAGATGGACAAGACCAGCCCCAAAACCAAGTGCGCGGTTCCGGCAGCAATGACATACGGAGCTTTGGTACTGCCTAACGCGTGAATAAGTATGGGGAAGCCGATGTAGACTGTATTGCCAACCATGCTAACCATGAACATGGCTGACTTTACAGCGCCGCTTAAATGTTTTAAGGAATGTAAACTTAAAAATACCAAAATTGCAAAAGTCAAATAAGCCGCCATGTTCCAGCCAACTGCCGTCCAAATTTCCGCGGATCGCCACTGAATGTCCCAAAAACTCACAATAATTACAGCGGGCAGGGAGACATAGTAAACAAACTTGTTTAGCACATTCACCCATTCGTCGGTGCATAATCCTTGCTTTCGAAAATAATAGCCAATATAGACTAAGGCAAAAATCGGCAGAACAATCCCTAACACAGTTATAAAATTTAGCATTTTAGTTTAAATTTTTGTTTCTTTAATTTGCAGGCTTATGATATAATGCGAAAAGAATAGTCCCCTAATATCATACATCTATGAACAATAAATTTCAAATCTTTACTCAAGCGGACAAAGAAGCCGCGGCCGCTGAGGCTGGCGAACACTTAAACCTCATGCTGACCGAACACAAAAAAACCCCGGTTCTATTGCTGGTTTCCGGCGGTTCAGCATTAGGAATTTTAGATTACGTGGGCAGTACCTCAATGGGAGAAAATTTAACCGTATCTGTACTGGACGAACGATACTCGACCGATGTTGCCATAAATAACTTTGCCCAAATGCAAAAGTCAGATTTTTACCAGTTGGCCTTTGACGCGGGGTCAAGTTTTTTTGGCACTCTACCCAGACAGAGCGAAAGTATGCCGGAACTTAAAGCCAGATGGGAAACCAATTTAAAAAATTGGAACAAAGAAAACCCGGACGGGTTAATTATTGCCACCCTAGGAATGGGCGCGGACGGCCACACAGCCGGAATTTTTCCGCAAGCGGATAAAGAAAAATTTAAAAATCTTTTTGAATCTGAAAATTGGGTAACCGCGTATACGGCAAAAACTCAACATGCTGAGCGAATTACCACCACCGCGACATTTATAAGCAAAATTGATATTGGCTTAGTATATGTTTGTGGACTAGATAAAAAAACCAAGCTATCCGAGGTAATTAAAAATCAAAGTGAAATAAACACCCTCCCCGCCCTCCTTTGGCACAAAATTAAAGACACCAGAGTTTTTACGGACATAGTTTAAAATATTCGTTCCTAAATGAATCACCCCGCAGCTTAAGCTCTCGAGGTATCAACCGTCATAAAGATCTTTACGACAGGTTCCCTGTGTGTCATTCCCGACCTGATCGGGAATCCAGATTACAGATACTGCATGGATCCCAGATATTTTTCACAGCCCTGAAAAATTCTGGGATGACACACCCCGGAGCAGAGCTTTAGCGGAAATCTATTTGATTATCCTAAACTGTTTAAAAAAATTCCCTCCGATATAATTACCGGAGGGAATTTTTTAATTTTGTTTTAACTTTGCTATTGAATAACCCTTTCTGTCACCATGGCGCCTATTTCTCTTTGCATATCGGCCGAGTTGGCCGGAACTACTCGGGTAAAGTTATTTTGTAAATGCCAAGAATTATACACGGCAACCGAAGGGTATGGATAAAGTTTTAAATCCCCCCCTATCCAATATATTGTACCATTTCTGTTTATGTCCAACCCCGGCAAATGCGCTGCATTTTTATCGGATAATTCTCCGGCTTTTGGCAAAATTTGCAATTCAGGATCGGTAACTACAAGCACCGAAGAAAATTTAAAACCTAAGCCCAAAAAAACTGTTGCAGAAATAAAAGCGTACCGTTGTTGATTGGAAATTAAATAAACTGTTCTATCTTTGACTGATTTTACCAAACTTCCATCGCATGGGGTTAGCAATGTCCCTTGCGGTAAACTTTTATCCTCAGCACTTGGCATTTTGGCCTGATTAAAACTAAAACCGTAGGAGGAAAGCATGCCCGGATTGGTAATGCCCCGACGCTGACCGCTTTGCACCAAATAATAAGTACCATTATCATTAACCAATTTTATAGTTAAAGAAGAGGGAACCGTTAACTGGCCGGAAGATTGGTTAGACAACGGCGAAGAAATAACTCCTGATCCGCCACCGGAGGACCCGCTTGAACTGCCACCACCGAAGGACGCCCCGCCACCACCTCCTCCGGAAGATCCCCCACCCCCGCCGGCTGGAGGTGTTGCGGTATCAGGTGTCGTAGGCACCGCCAAAGTGGTAAACGTCCCATTTGCGGAAACTGCCAGATTACCGGCCGTGTCGCGGGATTTTACTCGGAAGTTATACAAAGTATTTGGGGACAAATTAGCAAGCGTTACTGAATGCGCAGTAATAGAAGATGAATTTAATGTTGTCACAGTACCGTAGCTAGTGGTAGTTCCATACTCCACTTGTATATCCGAGGCTTCATTGGTTGTCCAAGTAACAGTGGCTCCGGTTTGGGAAATGTTAGATGAACTAATAGCGGAAATTACCGGGACTGTAGTATCGGAAGAAGCAGTTGCTGGTGGCGCAGTCAAAACAACAGACATTGGGGAATCTGTTAATAAAATATCAGAGCTCCCCGAAGTATCACTCAAATCCAAAGCGTAAACATAAACCAAATGCGCTTGCCCATCTTTTAGACTTGTTGGCGCAACCGCGCTAAAGCCGTGCGCGCCTAAATCATTGCGTAAAACCCCGGCAGACACACTCAGAGCCGGAGCCATCCGGGCAGAAGCCGGCGCAGTGTCAAAAAAAATATTTACAATTATTGACTGACTAATATCATTCGGGTCTAAAGCCCAGCCCACAATACTGCCGTCCGTGCCAAAACTTTCCAATGAGCCCACTGGCGGTTCGCTTGGTGCAGCCAAAGCTTTTTCCGCTGAACTAAAAGTTAATGCGATAACAAACACCAAGAATATATTTAAAACATTTTTTTGATATTTTTTTTTCATACGTTTTGATTATTTAAGCACAATCCCATCGGCATACACAAAGGCCTTAGGAATTGTTAATACATGGGTAAAATCGGTATATTGTTTTAATACTTCCGCAGAAGGAACTGCCCGCTTATAACCATTGTCTATTAGGTACACAGCTGGCTTGCCCGCGTATTTAACAAAAGTTCCATTAGGATGACTTTGCAGTTTAGTTAGGATCGAGTCGGCAAATGTGCTAAAGAACCACTCTTTCGCCCGATTTGGTACTTTAATGACTAAGGAAAATTTGTAGCCAAAGTTATTAAATTCCGCGGCTGAACGGAACGCGTATTTAGTATTATCGGAAAGAATAAGGTAAATTGTTTTACTGCCTTCCACTTGATACAACTTCCCGCTCTCGCCAATTAAACCGGCTCCGGTCTCTGTAATGTTTGCATTAACATATTCACCCTTAACCTGACCCATTCCTAAGGCTAAAATGGCTTGAATTTCTGCCTGGCTTAAACTCTGGGGATACACCCGAACTTCATCTAAACTGCCGTTAAAATACGCCCCGTAATAACCAAACGGTTCAGAGCCAATCTGAAACGGAGAACTCAAGGGACTAGTCTTCGTTACTGAATTTCCAATACTGCTTAACGAACCGTCAATATAGAATCTCACATCTTTTCCTAAATTAATTACCACAGTCACATGATGCCACGTGCTATCATTTATTTTCTTAGTATCAGTTGAAAGCCTCCCGCCATACACAGCCAAATTGGCATTACCAATTTGCATTTCTAAATTACCGTTATTTATTTTCAACATATAGCCGGACTCGGAACCGGAAGAATCATATTTTGACAATATCGCTTCAGTCTTGGTTGTTGCTGTCTTTATCCAGAACGAAAAACTCATATCTGAATTAAGATTAAGCAGGTTGTTATATGCCTGCAAATTGCTATTTGTGCCGTTAAAACTTAAGGCTTGTCCGACCTTGCCTATTATTGAAGAGATATTATTGGCATTTAAAGAAATACTATTTCCGGATTTATCACTGGCACTACCACCGCTTATGTCTGTTGAGTCAAAAGTCCAATAAGCCAAAGGAGAAGGCACGGTTGAGGTCGGACTAGAAGTAGCCACTGGTGTTGTTGACGGTGTAGTGGTTGGCGGTGTTGAAGTTGGGACAATTGGCGGCGTAGTGCTTGGCACAACCGGGGTAGTCGGACTGGCCAAAACAAATGACAACGGAGCACCCAAAACAAGCCGATTAGACGCCCCAGAGGTATCGGTCAAATCAATCGCGTAAACATAAACTTTATGGGTGTTGCCATCAAAATAAGAATCCGGCACTTTAAAGTTAAAAGCATGACTGCCGATATCCGAACGTTGCTGGGACGCGTTAGTGCCAATTGGCGTGGTATTTGGACTGCCAGCCGGAGCATTCAAATAAAAATGAATGGGCACGGATTGCGCGGGACTATCAGGATCCAATGCCCAGCCAAACACCGTTCCGTCGGCTTTAACGCCATCCAAATGCCCAATGGGTTTGCGATTTTTCTTACCGGCCGGTGTAGGCGCCGGAGTTGGGACAACAACCGCCAAAGTAGTAAACGTAGCATTTGCGGAAACTGCCAGATTACCGGCCGTGTCGCGGGATTTTACTCGGAAGTTATACAAAGTATTTGGGGACAAATTAGCAAGCGTTACTGAATGAGCGGTAATAGAAGATGAACTTAATGTTGTCACAGTACCATAGCTAGTGGCAGTTCCATACTCCACTTGAGTATCTGAGGCTTCATTGGTTGTCCAAGTTATAGTTGCTCCGGTTTGAGAAATATTGGAAGAGCTGATGGAAGAAATAACCGGTGCTGTGGTGTCGGTAACAGGGGTCGGTGTTGGCGTTGGAGTCGGTGTTGGAGTATTAGCCAAAGTAATTGGCAAAACTGACACTCCTGACACATCGGTATAAGCCAAAAATTCACTGCGGTTTACTCCGGCCGGCCGGTAAGAATTTTTACTGCCAATATCTCCGGAAATTGTATACCAATCCCCGACTCCAAAAACTTTATTGTTCCCGTCTGTGTCCATGCCCGGCATTCTCCAAGACAATCTGCCGTTTTGGTCGACTATTAGACCGTGGTCTTTAATTTGATAATTCGTGGCTGAGTCATAAGAAACGCTTAACAAATGAAAGTCTTTTAATTCCGCGCTTGGAACTCCACATAAACTTTGGCTTTGGCCGTCTGCTTGGTGCCCACAACCTCTATTTGCTCTTTGGTAATAAAAGATTTTTTTACTTTGTTTGGCAACTGCCAAACCTTGATCGGTATAACCAATATCTTTAAGCACACTAAACTCTGCGCCGCTTCCCGGTTGTTTAGTGGCATCTAGCATATAAAGAATACCGCCATTATAACCCATGGTAAATACGGCACGCATCCCGTCTATAGGTTGCATCCAATGAATTTTTCTATAAGACTGGTCTAAGGAACTACCCAAATAACTTGGAGCACTGCCGGTTCCGGCTTTATATAATTGTGGTAATTCGTTATTATACTTCTCAATCTGTTGAGTATTCGGATTAAAGCGGAAAAGTACCCCGCCGGCGTACTCCAAAGAGAACCATACAAAACCATTCTGATCTACAAACATACTAAAGTCAGATGAAGGACCACTCAAATAACCCAAATTATCGTACTTACCTGTTTGAGTATCAAGCCTGTATAAATACGAAGCCTGACCATCTAGCCGACCAGTCCAAAACGAATAAACATAACGCCCGGTTGGATCTAGCGCAATTGCGGAATAAACTGCGTAGTTTGCCTTAGCAATTCCAAAATCTTTAAATTGTCCGGAGGTTAAATTGTAACCAATAATATGCGAGCCGGAATACTGTGAATAGTATCCGCCTTCATTACTGAAATAAGTAGCAAAATAAAGCCAACCATTGGCCTCTAAAATGTCACTATGAAGTTTTCCTTGCGGATTAGTCAGCGGATTTTCTCCGACTATGGTAGTTAAGTCTTCCGCGAGCATGGTAATTTTTCCGGTGCGAGGATCTAATTTAAAGAACCCGGCTCCATGACGGGCATCGTGAGTGGATGAACCAAAATAAACATTACCATCCGAAGCATATTTTACCCCTTGCCATTGTCCGTCATAAACCGGATTATTGGGAATGAAATTATTAAGATTGTATGTTTGCATTAATAAGCTCCCGGTTGCCGGAGGAACTGTGGGCTGAACAACCGGAGGAGCAACTGCTCCGGGAGTTCCTACGGTTACAGTCACTGTTGCGGAATTACCACTTGAAGGTTTTATAGTATAAGTGACTGTGGAATTAGTTACGTTCGGCGTAATTGCGCCCGTAGTCTTTACTAAAGGTTGAGCCCCACCGTTTAAACCATCGGAACCGGTTAATATTAGTGAACCTCCGGTAGCCGGGTCACTAACAATCCAGGAAAGAGTTATGCTACCACCATTTGATATTTGGTTCGCGCTGGCAGTAAAAGAATTAACAACCATGGGGGCTCCCGGAACCGGGACCGGAGTTGGAGTAGGGGCTGGGGTGGGCGCTGGAGTTGGGGCCGGAGGTGTTGCGGTAGGCGCCGGAATAGAAGTACTGCTACCGTTTATGGCCTGCCCGGATAATAAAATAAACACGCCAAATTTTAGCCCGGTGTGAGGAATAGTTCTGCCACCCCTGGGTTGCATTTTTCCCGTGCCTGTCATGGGAATATTTACCGCGCTTCCGGTGTAAGTCCCTGAAGCAATTGGTTGGCCGGTTAAATTCTGAACATCAATAATTTTATATGGGTCCCCGGGTTTAATTCCGGTTTGGCTTAAATCCAAGTTAACTGAAGAACTTAAATCCCAATTATAAACGGTAATGTTCGCGCGACCGGGTTCATATTTATTCGGCCGGACAAAAGATTGGGTGCCCTTTGGCGCTTGCGCCGAATATGTGCTGTTGGCGTCAAAACCGGTCGCGTTTTTCCAAAAAGCAAAATCGCGAGAATCCCCGTGAACGGCGCCGTTGTAGTTTCTGTCAGCGTTGGTGTTATAAGTAATGCGAAACGCGTTATTGCCGTAATAGCTATTATTGTTCCAAACATAATCACCGGCTTTCTGGTTTATACCCGCGTCAATAAAATTGTTCAGCTGGGTCATTGTGCCTTTCTGGGTATAAACAGTATTGTTGGTGAAGACGCCTTGATACCAGTTGAACATACCCGAAGCAATAGTCCCGCCAACGAGATAGTTGCGATCAACAATTGCGTTGTTGTTGACATAATCCCAATTCCATCCGAAAGATGTCATGCTGTCATCATTGGTGGAATAGGTCATATTGTCTTTAATGTAAAAGTCCTGTTTGGGACCGCTACCGCTGCCAACCAAAAAATTGTAATCAGAGGCCCCGACTAAATAACCGGCGTTAAATAAAGTGTTGCCCAAAAATTTCATATTGGCCACCTGCGCGCCGCCGGCATATGCCTGGATATTGTTGCTGGCATTTTCAAAAACGATATTATCCTCCATTTCCTTGGCGCGGTATTGCTGGTCCCTCAGATTTTCAATATAAAAACCGTGGCCATGGCCGCGATCGGGTCCGGCCCAGCCATTATGAAAAATTAGAGTGCCATAAACATCCACTTCATACGCAAACCGCCATGATTGCACGCCCGTGGAAAGATCGCGGACAACACTGTTAATTAATTTTGTTCTCGGAGCCCGAATGTCCACAAATGAATACAAAGCTGTCCAAGAACAATGATTCCCGGTTGAACCGCCACAAGGCGTGCTGTCGCCGTGAGGCGAAGTGCTGCTCATGAATTCTATGCCCCAAATCCACATATCATGGCCTTTGTTTAAATCCGCGGCCGTACCTTCCCAATTATTTCCTCCGATATAAAAAGGGCTGTTTTGCAAATCTATGGTTACATGTTCTCCGGGATAGGATCTGATTACTATTGGCGCTTCTTTTGTTCCTCTAAGATTAGCGGTCAAATACTCGCCATCAGTAAATTTAGAGTTAGCGTTATTATAAACTCCGCCGCGAATGCAAATAGCATCCCCCGGTTTTATGCCGGCTGATGGTCCCGCGTGTTTTAGGGCGGTTTGCAAATTCCACGGATTACTAAAACTCCCATCACCGGTTGTCGGATTACCGGTTGTGGATACATACCACTGCTTGCCCGTGGGCATACATGACTGGCCGGTAGATTCTGCTAAAACCCGCGGTTGATTATTTTGACTTTGCTTGCCCGATTGCGTCATAACAATTTCTGAATACGACAAAGCACCAACAGGCAAAGGAGCC
>CAYIHW010000028.1:0-14129 GCA_964363335.1 uncultured Candidatus Saccharibacteria bacterium | reverse complement strand
AAAATTCACCGTAGCCGTTGGCTACACTTTCATTTTTCTTCAAGTTTTTCGCTCAAAATTGTGGAAAAAATCACTTGAAAGCAGGTTATGCAAGAGGTCTAATAAATACGCCATATTAATTTTTGTCGATGTGTTTGTAGGGGCTGGGCTTGTCCGCCCGCTATCACGGGTGAGTATTCACCGGGGATGATGCCCATCGTTGGTGTTTTAATGTGAGGCTCCCCGCCCAAGGAAGGGCGGGAGTTCTCCTGATGCAGCGTGGGGACATAAACCCCGCGCCGAAAGCCTGACGGCTTACACCTTCATCCCTGAGCAGGAGTTCGGGCTTTTATGGTGCGGGGTAATAAGTTTTTGCCAAGTTAGAACAAATGGCGTAATATAATAGTATGTTTAGAAAACAAAAAAATTTTTCATTCCAATCTTTGGACCAAACTTTAGAACCCACCATTTTAACCATTTTTGGGGCGACCGGCGACCTTTCGGCGGATTATTTATTACCGGCTTTGCTGCATATGGACGAGCACAAGTTGTTGCCCAAAAATTTTAAATTGGTTTGCGTGGGGCGTCGGGAGTTTTCCGCCAAATCCTACTTAAAGTTTATATTAAAAAAATCCCGAGTCGTCAATAAGCTGTCGGCAAAAAAGCAAGCCGCTTTCTTAAAGCATATTATTTACTATCGCGGGGATTTTGACAATGTTGAGCATTTTAAAGAGTTGTCGCGAGTTTTGGCGGACATTGAAAAACCCAAGCACGTATGTTTCAACCGGTTATTCTATTTTGCCACCAGCCCGCAACAATTCGCGGCTTTGGCACAAATTTTAAAAAGCTCCGGGCTACTGAATACTTGCGATTTCCACGGCCGTAAGGCGCGCATTTTAGTGGAAAAACCGTTTGGTTTTAATTTGAAATCCGCCCAGGCCTTAAATGCCTTATTGCTTAAGTATTTTACCGAAGACCAAATATACCGCATTGACCATTACGCCGGCAAAGAAACCGTGCAGAATTTAATGGTGGTAAGGTTTGCCAACAGCTTATTTGAACCGTTATGGAATAACCGGTTTATTGATCATGTGGAAATTTCCGTGCTGGAAAAAGACAGCGCCAAGGGCCGTATAAATTTTTATGAGCAGACAGGCGCCATAAAAGATTTTTTGCAAAACCATATTCTACAAATGTTAGCGTTAATTGCCATGGAAGAGCCGTATAATTTAACAGCTAAATTTATCCGGGACGAAAAACTAAAAGTGTTACAAGCCTTGGAAATTTTAACCCCGGAAAAATTACCCTCTAGGCTAATAAAAGGACAATATGCCGGGTATTTAAAAGAAGCCGGTAGTGAGAGTAATACAGAGACTTTTTTTGCTTTAAAAACCTATATTAATTTACCGCGCTGGTCCGGCGTGCCGTTTTATTTGCGCACCGGCAAAAGATTGTCCAAAAAACTCACGCAAATTTCCATTCATTTTCGAGAACCGGTACGTTGTTTGTTTGAAGGCTGCGCCGCCAATGTTTTAACCTTTCAAATCCAGCCGGATGAGTCCGTCCATTTGCAAATTAACAACAAGATACCGGGTTTAGGAGTGCGGCTGCATCAAGGTGACTACGAGTTTGGTTACAAGCGGGCGTTTATGGAGGAAATCCCCGGAGCCTATGAACGTCTTCTCCTTGATTTTATAGAGGGTGACCAGAGGCTTTTTATCCGATCAGATGAAATTGAAGCCTCGTGGAAATTTGTTGACAGTATTACCGAAAGCAAAGCATTTAAAAAGTTACCGCTAAATATTTATAAATCCGGTACCAATGGTCCCAAAGAGTCGGAGGAATTTATGAAGCGAGATATAAAGGAGTGGTGGACAAAGTAATTGAGCAAAATTGATCAAAATTATATAAAATTGATCAAAAATGGAGACGCTAAACAAAAGGAATAAATTATGGTCAATTCTAATACATCTTGGGGGAAGGTCGCCGGGTGGTATAACGAGCTTTTGGAAGAAGGGGAAGATACTTATCAGGAAAAAGTTATTCGGCCAAACTTACTCAGGATTTTAAATATAAAAAAAGGCGAAGAAATTATTGACGTTGGTTGTGGCCAGGGCTATTTTTCTAGGGCGCTTTCGCAAGCCGGGGCAAAAGTTTTAGGGGTAGATGTCGGCGGACAGTTAATTAAGTTAGCCGCTGGCCAGGCATCAAAAGCGGAAAAATTTTTAGTGCTTTCAGCAGAAAAATTAACCGGTATCCAAGAAAATAGGTTTGACGCCGGAATTTGCATACTAGCTTTGCAAAACATAAAAAATTTACCGGCTGCCGTTTCCGAAATGTCGCGGGTGCTAAAACCATGCGGGCGTTTGGTGCTGGTATTAAACCATCCGACATTCCGTGTGCCGGGAGTTTCTGCTTGGGACTTTGATGCAAAAAAATCCGTCCAGTACAGAAGAATAGACGGCTACATGTCGGAAATTTCCCAAGCAGTAGATATGACGCAAGGGGAAAAAGACCCGGCCAAGAAAAAATTTACCTGGTCGTTTCACCACCCGTTACAAGTTTACTTTAAAGCTTTTTATAAATCGGGGTTAGCGGTTACTCGTATAGAAGAATGGATCTCACATAAAACCAGCGACAAGGGCAGCCGAAAAGCGGCCGAAGATAAAGCCCGCAAAGAAATCCCGCTGTTTATGTGTTTAGAATTAAAAAAAATTAATTAACGACGTAGAGCGAGTTCGCTTCAGGCGGAAGTTAATACAGGTTTTCATACTTCCCCTGATTATATCGGGGCCGCGAGATGTAAATAACTCCTTGTGATAACGCCTTGAATCTCTACTCTGAGGAACCTTTATTTTATGCCAGAAGAATTTTTACCGGCTCAAGATCCGAAACCGGAAGAGTTAAGACAAATTGAGTGGCGTGAGCTTATAGTTAATAATGCAAAAAAGGACGCTGGAGAATTTATGCGGCAATTGTGTACCGATTTATCCGTTGAACAGATTAATCCGGGAAGTTTTAATTTTTTTGATGATAATTACGCAAAAGCAACATCTTTTTTGAGGGTTTTACCTCACAAATTTCCGCAGTATAGTTATGATGAGCTAAATATTTATGCGGATGAATTTTTTAAAGAATGCGAGGCCGGATATCCTAAAAGAATTCATTAACATGTCTTTCGGTAAAAACCGCCATTGTACAATTAAGGCTTTATTTAAAATGCAAATAACAATTTTTGGTTTAGGAAAAATGGGTATTCAAATTGCCCGCAGATTACAAAAGAATGGTTTTGAAGTATTGGCATGGAACCGGTCTGAACAAGCAAGGCAAGAGTTTAATGTTTTTGTTGAAGGATTAAAGATAAAGGATGAAGGATATAAACAAGGCGGCAGGTCTTTTGAACATGTGACAGATTTGGTAAGTGCTATGACTGGAGAGGTTAGGATATTTTGGTTAATGCTGCCACAGGAAATTACCGGTGAATTTTTAGAACACAAGCTCGGTCCGCATTTAAAAGCCGGCGATATTGTTATTGACGGCGGAAATAGTTTGTATAAAGAGTCAATAAAAAGAGCAGAAGTGCTAAGGGCTAAGGGTATTGTATTTTATGATTGTGGAACCTCCGGCGGGGTGTGGGGTGAAAAGGAAGGTTTTGCTTTAATGGTTGGTGGATCAAAAGACAGTTGGGGAAAAGTGGAGCCAGTTTTTAAAGCGCTATCTTCCGGAGAAAATTACGGACTGGTCGGTAAAAATGGAGCCGGGCATTTTGTCAAAATGGTTCATAACGGCATTGAATATGGCATGATGGAAGCGATTGGCGAAGGGTACGGGGTTATGAAAGCGTCTAATTTGGATTTAGACCTTTTGCAAGTAACAAAAATTTATCAGCAAGGCTCGGTGGTTCGCGGTTGGCTTATAGATTTAGTTAGGAATATTTTTGAGCACGAAGACATTGAAGGTACTAAGGGAGAAATAAATATGCTGGGAGAAGGGGAATGGACTGTGGAAGCCGGCAAAGAATTGGGAATAGACGTGAGGGTACTGGCAGACGCGGTGAATGTGCGCAAGGAATCTCGCCGTGCCGAAAATCAGCATAAGTTTTCCAATAAAATCGTGGCCCTGCTTCGCAAGCAGTTCGGCGGCCACGGCATTGTTAAAAAATAACATTCCAATATTCTGCAGAATGTCAGAATGTCATATATGGTATTAAATCGTTATTCGAGCAAAGAAATTAAATTATTTAAAAAATTGGAATCTCCAAAAAAGATTCAGGATTTTTTAAACGGGCTAAAATTTAATTTTGAAAAAAAGGGTGAGACTTGTTACAGTCCACGGCTGGTAATTAAGCATCAAAAGGCCCATTGTATGGAAGGAGCAATGTTCGCCGCCGCGGTTTTGGAATTCCACGGGGCAAAGCCTTTGGTAATGGATTTGCGCTCCATTAAACCTCAAGACGACGACCATGTCGTAGCTGTTTTTAAGCATTTTGACTGCTTTGGAGCACTTTCTAAAACCAATCACGGGGTGTTAAGATATAGAGAGCCAATATATAAAACTTTGCGCGAGTTGGTAATGTCTTATTTTCATGAATATTTTTTAAATACCGGGGAAAAAACTTTGCGAGAATACTCTGACTTGGTTGATCTAAATTTTTTTGGCTATCTTAATTGGCAGACTAGCACCGAGCACCTGTTTGCGATTCCGGAGAAGCTGGACAAAATTAAACATTATAAAATTTTAACGTCTGCCCAAATAAAAAATTTGCGCAAAGCAGATAGTATAGAAATAAAAACCGGAAAAATTGTTGAATGGATTAAGTAGAAGCTATCTAAAATTTGTAGCAAAATTACAACAATTGTGGTAAAAGTGCTACAAATTTTTAAATACAATTATAAACAAAAAAAATTCGCCGACCGTTCCCTTCTTTGTAGTTAGCCCATTTATGGGCTGTTTAAATAATCAGAACAGCTGATAAATCAGCTAACTACACCTGTCATTGCAAAAAGATTTGGAAAAAGGATAGTTATATGGGCTTGGTGTTTTTAGTGACGCGGAAAAAATAAACCTTTACATTCTTTAATGACTTTTTTGTAGTAGTCAACATATTTGTGGACTATGGTTTGGCTGGAAAATCCGGTTAAGGCTCGCTCTTGGGCGTTTTGCCCCAGGCTTTTTAGAAGTTCGGGGTTTTTATAAATTTCCAAAAGTTTTTGGGCAAAACCGTTTGTGTCGCCGGTTTTAAACAAAAATCCGGTCTTGCCATTTTGCATAAATTCCGGAATACCGCCGACATTGGTTGTTAAAATCGGTTTGCCGTAAGACATGGTTTCCAAAACGCCCATGCCAAAACTTTCCTCTTCGGATGTATAAAGCCCCAAGTCCGCGGAGTTAATATAGTTTTCTATATCCAAAACATTTTCTTTAACAATAATTTTATTTTGGAGGTTTAATTTTTTTACCAATTTTTGGTACGGCGAAAAATCTCCGCCCGCAAGAACCAGTAGTTTAATTTTAGGATAGTTTTTCAGCCGGGCCATTATTTTTAACAAATCGGGGATTCGTTTTACCGGTCTTAAATTGGAAAGATGGATTGCCAAAAAATCATCAACATCTATTTTTAATTCTTTACGGACAACGGCTGTGGTTTTGCTTGGTTTTTTGGGGTTATAAAAATTGTGGATAACCGTAATATCTTTTTTGGTTTTTAAATTTTTCTGGGTATCTATTTTAAGGCTTTCGGAAACCGCGGTAACGCCGCAGGAGTCTTCTATGGAATATTTTATTACCGGCATTAAGCCGGCATCGCGCGCCATTAAGGTAATATCCGTGCCGTGGAGCGTGGTAACCAAATGCGGAAATTTTAATTTTTGGCGGTTGGCAATATTTTTTGCCAAAAGTCCTGCCGTGGCGTGCGGGACGGCGTAGTGCACGTGCATTATATCCAGCTTGTATTTGTTGCTCACTTCCACCATTTTTACCGAAAGCGGCAAAGTGTAGTCCGGAAATTTAAAAAGACTGTACTCGTTTAACAGTACTTTATGGAAAAAAATTCCCGGCTGTTTTAAATTTAGACGAAACGGGGGATCGTAACTTATAAAATGCACCTCATGACCCAAATGAGCCAATCCATTTCCCAGTTGCGAAGCCACAATACCGCTCCCGCCAACAGTGGGGTAACAGACCATTCCTATCTTTAAAGTTTTTTCCATAAGCCTTGCGCGCATTTGGTGTCAATGTATGAATTAATACTAATGATATCTCGTTTATATAGTTAAGTGATAGCAGGTATTTCGTAATCGGTCAATGTTTATAAGGCTTAAACGATTATCATTAGCGTCTGTCATTGCGAGGAGTGCATCCGACGAAGCAATCTATATTTACCAAAGATTGCCGCGCCCTCAGATGCATTCGGGCTCGCAATGACACACTACCCACTATGAGTTCAGTTTTACCCCGCAATTTTAACAGGTCTTGTTTTTTTTTGGCAATTTTTTTTGACAGGGTATTTATCTAATGATAAACTAAAGATAATCATTAAATTTTTAGGAATTTATGGCTAATATAATTGGTTTAAGACAACTGCGGGAAAATGTTGCCGAATACGCCGACTTGGTTGCCAAGGGTAAGTCTTTCGTGGTAGTCAGGCAGTCTAAGCCCATTTTTAAAATTTCCCCGGTGGATGAGGAAGAAAATTGGGAAACTGTTATTGACTTTACTAAAATTAAAAAAGGCGGTGTTCCCGTAGAAGACATTGTTGCCGCAATTACCAATGGACAAAATACAAAAAGCTCTCGCAAAGCTGGCAAAACAGCATAGGGAAATTTTTGATGCCTTAATGGTCAAACTAATGGCGCGGGATTTTTTGGGTTTGAATATGGCAAAGATGAAAGGGTATCAGGATGTCTATCGCGTGAAGCACGGCAGGCTAAGAGTTATTTTTAGGATCAACCAACAGGGGTTATTTGTCCTGGAAGTCGGCTTACGGTCAGAGAAGACATACAGGAATTTTTAAAGAAATACAATAACAAAACCGTTACCCTAAATGGTGGCGGTTTTTGAATAATAGCCATAAGAAAGGGAAAAATATCAATGAAGCACTGTATTTATTATCTTCTTTGGGTTTAATACCCCGCAGCTCTGCTGCGGTTGTCATCGCGAGTGCATCCGAAGCGATCTTTTCCTAAGAAAGATTGCTTCGGTCGGATGTCTAAAAGATCTTTATGACACTCCCTCGCAATGACATGCAGTTGATACCTCATCAGCTCTGCTGCGAGGTAGTTCATTTTGAAAAATTTTAGATAGTCAACGAAACAATCCAAGACTAAGGTTTTGGTGGTTGAGCTCTAAATTAAAGCAAGAAGTGCTAATTGGTACGGCTTGTTGGTATGCAAAGTTTAGTAGTTCCTGGAAGAAAATTTTAGGTCGGAAATTGAATCCACCCTAACCGGGTCATTTACCCATAAACCTACGGCATATTCCACCCCGGCAGACTTTCCCATGTAAACCGCTTTGCTGTTTACTAAATCCAGGTAGCCACGAGTTTTCATTTGGCTTGTGTGGGCTTTCATTGCCTGTTCCCATTTGTCGTGCTGTTCGGTTACATCAATAATTATGTCGGGGCGCTTGTCCCATTCCGCGGAGGATGGGTAAAAATACAATGCACCTATTTTGTGAACAGGCAAGCTATTTAATTCTTGCAGACCGCCATAGCGGGCATAGCGCGCCGCGTCGCGCGCAATTTTGGCCACGGTTAGGTGGTCTGGATGCTGATTTTCCGTGAGAGACGGCGCCAAAACAACATTGGGTTTAAATTCGCGAATAATCCCGGCGAGCTCAATGCCATTTTCCGGTTTGTTTGTAATATGGCAATCGCCGCCAAAGTTTAAAAATTCAATTTCGGCGTTATAAAACTTGGCCGCCTCAGTGGCTTCCTGTTTTCGTCCTTCCGGCGTGCCGTTGCTTCCTGCTTCGCCTAGAGAGCAAACGACAATTTTAATTTGACTGCCTGTTCCAGCCTCTTTAATTAGTAGACCGCCGACGCCGAATTCCACGTCATCCGGATGGGCTCCAATTGCAAGAATTTTCATAAGGTTTGAGGATAATGTTTAAATGTAAAAGAAAAAATTAATAAAGAAACTAATGCTACTGGCAAAGAAATAATCGCATTTTCCGGGGTAAGTTTTTGGTTAATAAATAAAATAACAACCGATAAATAAGCTAGAATTAAACTCCAAAAAACAGCTTTTTCTTTTAAATTCCAAAATAAGCTACCAAACACAACCGGAAAAAGGGCTACATTTAAGCTGGCTAAAGAAAGGCCGATGTTGGTAATTTTTTGGTAGAAAACTCCTACGACACAAGCCAATATGGTTAATGACACCATAATATATCGAGTGATATTTTTCATTGATTGCTCGTTGAACTTTTTTGTATAATTTTTTATGTCTCGGGTTAAGATTGAAGAGATGACAAAAGTTATCGTATCGGAAGAGGAGAGGGATACCGCATAAAGCAAAACCATACCAAACGATGCTAAAAACCCGGGTAATAAATTTGAGAATCCAATCACTAAAGCATCTTCAGGTTTAATGTTTGGAAAGTATTGTCTGGTTGCAAGTCCAAGAATACTAACGGCTAATCCTAAAATAACTAAAATAAACCCCGAGAGAGCCAAGCCTCTTTTTAATTGTTTAACATCTTTTGATGCAATTAATCTTTGCCATAAATCTGGGGCTACCATAGCTCCAAGTCCGGCTAAAATAATAAATCCGATAATGTTTCCAAGTCCTAAGTTGGTGAAGTTTAGCGTTGAAAGCGTGATTGTAGTTTTATGAAATAAGAATGCGCCAGTGGTTATGGTCATAATAAACATTATCAAGAGTTGGAAAAAATCAGTATGTACAACCGCTTTAAACCCGGCTAAAAGTAAATAACTTAAAATAATTATTCCTCCTATTGTTACTGAAATAAAGTAAGGGATAGAAAAAATTGTACTTAAAACTTTACCACTGACTATTAAATTAACAATAAGTAATAAAAAGAATTGGGTAATTAAAAATAGTGAAAACATAAGACCATTTTTTTTGCCAAAAAGTTTAAAGTAGTACTCGGGCATAGTATAAACTTTAAGTTCGTCGGTTTTTTGTTTTATTTTGTGGGCAAATTGCCTAAAAAATAAAAAACCTATCAATATGCCAAAAAACATCCAAATTGCAGAAAATCCGTACTGATATAAATATGCGAAAAATATTGCCAATGTGCTGCCGTCAAACCACCCGGCGCTCATGGTGGCTGCGAGTTGGAAACCTTTTATTTGTCTGTCTCCAATCATAAATCCTTCCTCGGTTTGTTTGCGTGAGGAAATCAAGCCAATAGCTATAACTATCAGTATATATAGAGCGAAAAAAATTATCGTAAGTTGCATATAGATTAAATTAGCCAATCCAAGCCCTCTCAGAATTTTCAATTTGTTCCCGCTTGATAAATTTTACTTCCGGGAATTGCTCGCGCTTAATGTATTCGTATTCGGAATTGCCGGCAATATAGTGAGTAGCGTGGATTACGGAATTCATCCAGGCAAACCGTTCATCTTTTCCGGGGTTAATTTGAACTTTCTCAATGTTATCAGGTAAATCAAAATAGGTAAACTTGCCCCCGCCTTCATGTAGACTGGCGCGGACTGATGCGGAATTTGGCGCGGACTGATGCGGAAGGTTTTCTATTTTTGCTCTTACGATTTCTCCTTGAAAAGGTAGGTCGGCAAAATATTCTCCATTTAGTGCCATTCCGAGTGCCTCCGAGAAATCGCTTGACGGTAGTATTTTGGAAGATAAGGGATCCCTCCACTCATCCTCAGATGCATTTGGATTCGGTCGGGATGGTAAGAGGCTGGTATGCTCTCGAAAATTTTTATCCGATGACCGGACTATTTCAATTCCGTCCAGTAGGCCTATTTTTGTGTACATTTCTAAACAAAAATCAGCTACTGTATTAGCTTCGACAGATTTAAATATATCAATCAGATTTTTTTCAGTCCATTCCGAGGAATGCATCTGACGAGGAATCTCTTGGCTTTGATTAGTAACGGGTTCAAGGGATTTCTCGGATGCACTCGAAATGGAAGAAATAAACCTGGGAAGCTGCTTTAGAGTTTCCTCTTTCCACCCTAAAGGTATGCGTTTTAAATAAAGAGGCGAGAACTTTTTTTGCAGTTTGTTTTCCTGGGTGAAATTTAATCTTACTTCCGCGCCACTTTGTCTATCTTTCATTATGGTAATGGTCTCGCGGTAATCGGCATCTGAATCATGATAGAAAAAAACAATCTTTGCCTCAATTTCCTTTTGCAAAGCTCTTGCGGTATTGATTTTAGCGACCAAAAACCGCTTGGGAAAAAACCCGCACGGCTGTTGGCCGAAACAAATAGTGTTGCTCATAAGCGTATTTTAACAGATTAAATTACGCCTGACAAAGGAGTAATTAGGTACTATTAATCCTAATTTAATCTTAATTTTGAAATGAAATCCATAATCTGCTATAATAATTTCAATTCACCCATGCTACAAAGAATCAAAAAAACTCTTTCAAACATTGGATTAATTGCCCTTATTCTTGGCAGTCTTTTTGCCGTCTGCTATCTCCCCACTATGCGAATGGCTTCCGCCCAAAATATGGCAAGTGGAACATCCCGCTTTACAAAAACGGAACAATGTTGCAAAACTCAAAACAACCATCACACTTTAGCCGCTATCGGCATCCCGGCGAGCCCGATTAATTTGGAAAATTTGTTAATTTTACTGGGTTTGAGCCTGTTGTCATTGATTGGCGCGGATACTTTGTTGGCTGTAAAGAAGTTCATCAACGCGAAATTACTGAACGCGCGGCAATTCAGATTAAAATTATTTAATTATTTAATTCAATTCTTTTCCACGGGAGTATTGCACCCAAAATTATATAATGCCTAAAAACAACTAGCGCGATTTCACTTGATTGATTTTTTCCGCTGAGGTGAAGTCCGCTGGTTTTTATTATGCGGTTATGCAATTTTTTTCTTTTTAGAAAAAAATGCACGGAGGTTCCGTAGCCGCAAGATCATTAAAGTTACCCTATGATTTTTTTGCATAAGCTTTTCTCCTATCTTAAACACCACATATTAAGCTATAAAAATTACTTTAGACCAGAAGCCCTGGTTGCCCTGCTTACAGTTACCGTTGTCGGGTTTAATATCAACGCCTTTAATGGAGGAAAAATTTATACAGATCAAAGTCTGGCGGCAAAAATTGTTACCGATAACCCCAGACTCAACCCTCAATTGGCCGCGAAACCGGACAGCTCTAAACTTGCCTCACAGACAAATAACAAAAAGCCCGCCGAAAATTCAAACAATAACGGTAATTTCTTAATCAAAACTGCTTACGCCGCCAATTTAACGGATGATGATCAGGGCGATAAAAAACCTTTTGAGTACGAAGTCCAAGGCGGCGATACTCTTTCCAGTATTGCTCAGCAGTACAATTTAAAGCTAGATACCATCCTTTGGGCCAACAACCTGACAGCCAAAAGCATCATTAGGCCAGGGCAAAAATTAACTCTCTTGCCCGTGGATGGCGCGCTCTACACGATCAAAAAAGGTGATACTATAGATAAAATTGCTTCGCTCTACAAGGCAGGCACCCAAAAGGTGATGGATTACAATGATATAACTGATGCCACCAAAATCCACGCTGGCGACGTCGTTATTATTCCGGACGGCCAGCCTTTACCGCAGGCATCACCAAAACCAAATAGTGTCCCTAAAATCCAAAACAATGACAAGGGTGATAGTGCTGAAGACAATAGTCCGCCGGCAGTTGCTCCCCCGGTTGCTTCCGGAAGCTTAATCTGGCCGACGACAACCAGGAACATTACTCAAAAATATTCCGCCACCCACAGAGGTATTGATATCTCCAACGGGGCTAAGCCGGCAATTTTGGCAGCCCACAGCGGCACTGTAGAGTTTGCAGGCACCAGCGGCGATTGGGGTAAGAACATACTTATCCGGGGAGATGACGGGTTGGTTACCCGCTATTCCCACGCTTCGGAAATTGACGTTTCTGCCGGCGACTATGTTTCTGCCGGCAAACCGATTGGATTGGTAGGGAATACCGGCAGAGTAAGAGGCCGCACAGGACTGCACTTGGACTTCCGCGTGTATAAAAACGGAGTTGCTGTTAATCCGCTAAATTTGCTCCAATAGATTATGAAAGACCAGTTTCTGGAAAAGAAAATATCAAACCATCTGGCAACTTTGCGAAAACATAAACGCGCTGATGAAATCAAAAATTCTAAAATTAATATTAGTTATTTTAATTCTGGCGCTAATGGGATTTGGCGGCTATTCTTTGGCGTTTAGGGACAAAATCTTTCCCAATGTCTATGCGTTCGGTATTAACCTTGGCGGAATGACAAGGCAGGAAGCACTGGAGACAATAAACGGCAAACTAAATTCTTTCAAAACCGAGGGTTTGACAGTTAAAGCCAACAACACGTCTTACGTAATTTTGGCGGACAAAGTTGGTTTTCCACAAGATGGAGAGAATTTGGCGGCGGTTGCATGGCAAACAGGCAGGTCACAAAGTCTGGCAGGAAATTTTACCGAACGGGCCAAACTCTTATTTAGCCGCCGCGATGTGTATTCAGGCAGTTTATACGATCGGCAAAAACTGCAAACAGAAGTTGCCGAAATGGCAGAGGCTGTGGACAAACCAGTAAAAGATATAAGCCTTGCTGTAAATGGCACGGAAGTAACTATCGTCACGGCAACCCGGGTAGGCAAGATTATAAACCAGCCGGAAGTAGTTAAAACTATAGGTGCCAAAATCAACCGTTTGGATTTTAACCCGCTGACAGTAAATACAACCGACCAGTACCCGGCTGTAACCAATACCAATGCGGAGAAAGCCAAGAATAAAGCAATGGCAATGCTTGCGGAAAATTTAACGTTAAAGACCCAAGGCCAGAACTTCACCATTACTCCTGAAATAATCGGCGGATGGATTGCCACCAAGCCGAACGGCAAAAATCTGGAAGTTTATTTGGACAAGATAAAAGTGGCGCAGTACGCGAAAAGCATAGCCAACGCGCTGAATGTGGAGCCAAAAAATTCGAGCTTAAAAGTCGCCGAGGGAAAAGTAATAAATTTTGAACCTCCGCAAGACGGCCGCCTGCTTGACCAGGAGAGGACAATAGATGGCATTATTAAAAATGTTGAAGACCGGGTTAATGGGTATGTTGGAAATGAAGAAATAGAGTTGTTTATAAAACAAGTGTATTCATCCGTTACTTCTTTATCCACTGAAGTTTTGGGGATAAAGGAATTGATCGGCAAGGCCACAACCCCCTTTGCTGGCAGTCCGGCCAACCGGATTGCCAACATCAAAAACGGGACTAAATTCTTAAGCGGTATTCTGGTAAAGCCGGGTGAAGAATTCTCTACTGTCACCGCCTTGGGCAAGATTGATAATACTACCGGCTATCTGCCGGAACTGGTAATTAAAGGAGACCGAACGGTGCCGGAATTTGGCGGCGGTTTGTGTCAGGTTTCCACCACTTTATTTCGCGCGCTTTTAAATGCCGGGTTGCCTATTACTTCCAGACAGGCACACTCCTACCGCGTGTCGTATTACGAAAAAGACGGCGACGACAATTACATTGGCCCAGGACTGGATGCTACCATTTATCAGCCCCAGCCTGACCTGAAATTTGTGAACGATACCGACAACACTATCCTCATTTGGGGTTACGTTAAAGGCAACAAAGTTACTTTTGAAATTTACGGAACGAGGGACGGCAGGAAAGCCGAAGTGATCGGTCCGAAAAAGCTCTCTGAAACCCCTCCCGGCGATCCGATTTATGCGGAAACTGATACGTTACCCAAAAGCGTAACAAAACAAATAGAAACACCGCATCCAGGAGGCACTGCTACCGCAACTTACCGCGTGACTTACACAAATGGAGAAGTAAAAGAACAAATATTCAAAAGCTCTTACCGTGCCTGGCCGGCTCGCTACCTGGTGGGAACGGGAGATGGCAACCAAACAACCAACCACAATAACCCATGAAGGGACTGTTGCCGAATGACATTTTGTCTGAAATTTCATAATTTTGGCACCTTG